>JAKQNO010000093.1 GCA_029565735.1 bacterium | reverse complement strand
GGAAAAATGGAGGTGATACTACAGACAAGAAAAAGAAATTTGACCGTCGCAAACCTGATGCGCTTAGACGCTCACAGGAACGCAGGGTTGCAAGTAGAGATTAGATAATGATTTGAGGTCAAATACGCTGAAAAACTCCGGACAGCTGGTACATAGGCTCTGCCGCGGAACCGGATTCAATTGCGTCAAACAGCGTTAAATTATGGTATATGCCTGTTGATGCCGCAGAATTTGACCCGGGCTCTGCCGTGCTTGTGGGAACGCTGCTGTCCGATTTTACGCAGACATCCGGCAATAACAACTGGTGGTATGGCGATTTTAATTTTGTCGTATCAGATAATTCCGGATTATGGGTGACAGTTGATATCGCGTCCGTGCCGGGCCAGGGTACCGTTGAATTTCAGGGCGAAGGCATCGCGTTTAATTCAGGGGCAGCCGATATACTTGACCTGCCCGCTTCCCCGCCTGTAATGCTGATAACCCAGACCACTCCGGCAGACCTGCTGGAAATAACACATGAAGCCGGCACTATGCAGACTGCTGTTTCAACCGGGCAGGAAAACATAATTCCATGTTCATTTAAATTCTACAACGCATCAGGGCCGGATTCGGCGCCTATAGTGGCATCCGGGCTTACTGTCACAGTTCAGTCATTTTCACCCCTGGGAGTAACACTTAATCCCTCTTCCATTATACAGTCAATAAAACTTCAGGATAAAAATACAGGCACAGTTTACGGGTCGGTATCCGGCGCGCTTCTGCCTGCAGGCGCGTATCCCGTTGAAATACCGCTGTCATTGCTTAATATCCCCGCAGAAACAACAATAACCGCTAACGTGGTGATAAGCGCGGTTTCATCCACCTATACAGCCGGCGCCAACTTTGTATTTTCACTTAACGAACCTTCTTCTTTCAGCGCATATGATTTTTATACGCTCAACAGTGTCACAGTCTCGGCATCAGCGGCTGATACAACCGGATTCCCCATGTATTCAAACTTTTCCGCTCTTCAGAAAAACTGCGGCGAAATTTCGGCTTCGTTTACAGATGTGATTCCGCTCACCATAAACGAAGGCCAGGTAAACGTACCGCTTGTAAAAATGATCCTTTCCAATCCCGGAAATTCGCTTACAGCTTCAGGCCAGGCTTATAACCTGAAATTCCAGGTTACCGATAACTCCGGCGCCCCCATAGTGCCTTCTTCACTTTTTTCAAAAATTTCGGTAACAGACCTTTCAGGCACAATAATATACGCGATAAAAGACAGCACCATTGAATCTTCCGGCAGCATAATAAACATACCCCTTATAAACACAATCGGAATCCCGTCTGCATCTTCAGCTACTGTAACCGTCAGGGCTAATATCAGTTCTTCAACAACCGCGGATGATTTCAGAATAATAATCATACCTTCATCCGACATACTTGCGCGTGATATAAATTCATTTTCACCCGCATCTGTTACATCAGCTTCTTCTGTCTATACCTCGCCGTCAGCCCTGCTTTCAAGTTCGCTTAAAGCCGGCGTGACGCCTTTGATGCCAAAGACTCTTTATTCCGGGCAGAATAATGTTTCTGTAATGCAGCTTTCATTGTCATCACCGCTGTCTTTCGGCGAAGGCAACACTATAATGGCGTATGGAATTACCCTTACGGCAAAAGACATAAACGGCGCGCCTGTTGACGCGTCATCTTTTATTTCTGATATAAACATAAGCATTACATCCCCTTCGGTGTCTGAAAACGTTTCAATAACAGCGCCTTCATCCTCGACGGTCTTCATTCCATTTACATCGCCGATTCCGCTTACATCATCAGCTTCCACAATTATTTCCGTCTCCTGTTCAATAAAAACAACGGCTCCAACCGGAAGCATAAGGCTGGACCTTGGCTCAGCGTCGGCAATCGGGGTATACCAGTATCTGGACCCGCTTAAAGCCGTGGCTGTATCAGCCTCTGCGGGGCAGTCTTTCCCGATGAGCTCAGGCGCCGGTACAATCGCGGGGCCTTCGGAAAAACTTTCCTTTTCAACATTTCCTAACCCTTTCAGGTATGGCTCAAAAGCAACATTGTCTTATTACCTTGATTCTGATTCCGAAGTTACCATAACCGTATTTGACCTGACAGGGCGCGCCGTAAAAAAAATCAGGGAAAAAAGCATCCTGCCTGCCGGAGCCCGCGACAATGATTTCTGGGACGGCAGGGACAGTAACGGCAGGACGGCCATTGCCGGCACTTATCTTATAAAAATTGAATCTGTTTCCGGCGGAAAAACAAAAACCGAAACCAAAAAAATAACGTTAATAAAATAACGGGGAGTAAACAATGAAAACAAAAATATTTTTCATTCCTGTGCTGGTTGTTTTTACGTCACTGCCTTCTTTTCTTTTTGCGAATAACCTGTCCTTTTTCAGCGATATAAGCGCGAAAAACTCCGCGCTGTCGGGAAGCGGGGCGGCTTTTTCTTCGGAAGCATTTTCCCCTTTCATAAATCCCGCAGGACTTGCGCTGATTGAAAGGCAGTCTTTGTCGCTTGCATATTACAACCTTTTTGAAGGCGCCTTTATAAGCGCCGTTTCCTACGCGCTGCCTCTTCTGGACGCAGGAACCGTATCTGTTTCCGGGCTTCTTCTGGACGCCGGTAAAATTGAAGAACGGGATTCCAATAATATAGTTACCGGAGAATTCAGCGACTCTTATAAATCAGCTGTGCTTTCATACGCTTACGCCATATCGGGAATTTACAGCGTCGGCGCTTCTTTTAAGTATATTAACCACGATTTTTACTCGGTTTCCTCTTCAGGATACGGAATGGACCTTGGCGCGTCAGTAAAACTTCCTTATAATTTCAGGATTGCCGCTAATGCCGTCAACCTTGTCAAACCTGTGCTTTCATATAAATCAGGGGCATCAGACAGCCTCCCCCTTGAGTTCCACGCCTCTCTGGGATATGAAACTGCGGTAATTGAAAATATAAACGGATTGCTCCGCCTGTCCGCTGACATATCAAAAGAGGAATTCAGCAATACCATAGGCTGGTCTTCCGGCGTTTCATATTCAGTTTACGGGGCCGCGTCGCTGATGGCCGGTATTTCCTCTTCAGGTTTTTCCGCCGGCGCTTCGTTATCGCTTTTCGGTTTCACCGCCGATTACGCGTACATACAAATGCCTTATGATTTTTCGCACAGGTTCGCGCTTTCTTACAGTTTCGGCGATGACATAAGGGCGCTGGAAAACAGGATAAAAGACCAGAAAGAAAAAGTCCGCTTTGAACTTGTAGAAAAAATAAAAGGCGAAACCCTTGATTCCTTAAGGCTGGATGTTGAAAAATCAATGGCCGCACAGGATTATGAAAAAGCGATACTGTCATCGGAAAAAGCGCTGGCATGGGACCCTTCGGGCGCCTATTTCATCTCCAAAAAAGAAGAAGCGGCATCGCTTTTAAAAAGAAAACAGATGTCTTCCCTTTTTGTCGAAGCAGACAAACTTATAGCGGACAACCTGTATATTGACGCGATGGTAAAGCTTAAATCCATCCTGGATATGGAACCGTCAAATGCGATAGCCTGGAAAAAGTTCAGGGATACGCAGGAAATTGTCAAGAAGATGGGGCAGGAAAACATAGTTCAGGAACAGAAAAACAGGGCCATTATACAGAAAAACTTTGACGCGGGCCTTGACCAGTATACCGCCGGCAATTACGCCGCGGCAATCGAACAATGGGACAAGGTAATAAAAGCTTCACCCCTTCAGCGCCAGGTCTATAATTACATAAAAAGCGCCCAGGAAAAAATACGCACAGTTGAAGTAAAAGCCGAAAAACAGAAAACCGAAAGGGAAAAAAAGATATCTTCACTTTACAATTCCGCGGTGCTTCTGTATACAAAAGGCGAATATCAGGAATCAATGAAAGCCTGGCAGCAGCTGCTTGAAATTGACCCGGAAAACGCGGACGCGAAATCCAACATAAAAAAGATAACCGAAGAGTTCAAAAAACTTCAGCAGCAGGAGCTTGGCTGGTAACCGGAAATTTCAGCCCGCAAAAGCCTTCATGAAAGCTGACGCTTTGTGATATATATAAACAAATTTACCGGGGATATCCTTTAAAAAGTCAAGAAACGCGACCTTTTCGGACAAAATCGAAAATATCAGCGCTATCACGATTATATTCATAAGATATACAAAAGAAAGCGAAAAAAATATGTTGCTGTCTTCATGAAAATCACTCTGTGCCGATTTCATCGAATAAAGCGTAAGCGCGATGTGAAACGACAGGCTTGCCCCTATTAAAAAGGCGATATACGGAAGATATTGCTCTTTTGCTATGATATACACCGCAAGAAATATAAAGGTGTAAAGGGGGAAAAAATACGGCGCAAGCGTTATAACAAAATTTGTCCTGTTAATAAGCACCCTGCCGCCGCTTGCGGACACTTCAAGTTTCTTTGCCTTACCCCCAAAAAGAAAAGCCCAGAATATATGGGTCAGTTCATGCGCCATAACATGGATAAACACGGGTTTATAAAAAACTATATGGATTACAAGATACACCGCAAAACCGATAAAAAAACCCAGTTCTATGCGCGAATTAATAGTTAAATTTTTAAGGATATCAGTAAAAGCAAGCGTCGCCGGGACGCATATTATTATGGTAAGAATTGTAAGAGGAAGGGCTATTATCCTGTTCTTCATTTTTTAATTTAATCAAACCCCGCCAATGGCGGAAAGCCTTTGATTTATTTCTTCCAGCCTTTTTTTGGCTGTATAATTTTCCGCGTCAAGAAGCAGAATTGCTTCAAGTTTTTCCTTTGACTCTTTCAGCGAACCTTTGCCGTAAAGGTCCATTGCCTCGGAATAAACCTTTTTTACCTCTTCATCAATCACAGGTTTTAAGTCCCTTATATATTTAAGGGCGAACTCGCTTGCAGGGTCAATTTTTAACACGGCTTTTGAATAAGACATGGCGCCCGCCAGATCCCTTGCGCTGTATGCTTCTTCAGCGCTTCCCTGCAGTTCTTCAAGCCTGGCCTTAAACGCATTTTTTATTTTTTCCTGATAATCCTTTGCCTTTTTGTCAAGCGGCCTTTTTTCAATGACTTTCTTTATCTCTTTTAAGGCCCCAAGGTAGTCTTCAGCGGCAAGGCTTTCAACACACATCTTAAATGCCTCGCCTGCCACTTCAGCTTCCACATCGTTCCCGAATTTTTCTTTTAAAAGCTCATTTTTTATCTTAGAAAAACTCTCAGCAATCTCTTTTGAATCCGGTTTAAGGTCAAGCGCCCTTTTTATGTACAGCATGCCTTCTATAGGATTGCCTTTATCGTTCTCTTCATTTCCGCGCTTATACAGGGATTCAATTTCCCTCTTTAACTTTAATTCAGCCGCTTTATGCCTTGCGCCTGTAATATAAGTCTTTGCCTGCGTGTTGTTGGCGTCCAGTTTAAAAACTTCCTGCCATTTCGCGATGGCTCCCTCTATATTTCCCGTCTTGTATATTTCCACTCCCTGCTCAAGTATCCCCGGTATCTGGGCGGCGCGCCCTATGTTTTCTTCGGCGCTTTTTATGTAAGATTTAATCTGCACGTTTCCGGGGTCAAGGCTAAGGCCTTCCTGCCACTTTACAATCGCCCCGCGTATATTGCCCTTTTTATAAATCATCATGCCTTCATTGATTATGCCCCTTACGGCTTCCTGATGCTGTGCAGAATTAAGACCTGCTTTCGCGGTTTTTAAGCATTCAGCCGCTTCTTGATTGGCCGGAAATTTGATAAGCATCTTTTCAAAAATTTCATACGCTTCGGCAAATTTGCCTGAATCCAAAAGCTGGCGGCCTCTTCTTATTTCGCCTGTCTGTTCTTTCTGGCCCTGTTCTTTCATCATTGTATCAAGTATGGACTGCGCTGAAGATTTGCTTGAAGTAATACCTTTCATGGCAAGGTCCAGTTCCTGAGGAGAAGTGGCGTTTTTCTTTGCCTCTTCTATAGTTATCAGGCCCTGCTTATACAGCCTGATAAGCGACTGGTCAAATGTCTGAAGCCCGTCTTTTTCGCCGTCTTTAATCATGTCTTTTATCATTCCAAATTTGCCTTCTTCTATAAGTCCTTTTATTGTGGGCGTTACAACCATAATTTCAGCGGCAGGAACCCTTCCGACTCCGTCTGCCTTGGTGACAAGCCTTAAGGATATTACAGCTTTAAGCGCGCCTGCAAGCTGGGACCTTACCTGGATCTGCTGTTCTTTCGGGAAAAAATCAAGTATCCTGTTTATGGTTTGAATTGTATCCATCGTGTGCAGAGTTGAAAAAACCATGTGGCCGGTTTCCGCGGCCGAAACCGCCGTGCCGACCGTTATCATGTCCCTCATTTCGCCTATAAGAATAACATCCGGATCCTGCCTTAAAACATATCTTAGCGCGTTGCTGAAAGAATCCGTGTCAAGCCCCACTTCTCTCTGGGTTATACTGGAACGTTTATCTGTGTGGACAAATTCTATCGGATCTTCCACTGTGACAATGTGATGGTAATAAGTTTCATTGATGGCGTTTATCATGGCGGCAAGCGTAGTTGATTTTCCGCTGCCGGTGGTGCCGGTTACAAGCACAAGGCCCCTTGGATAAAGGGCAATTTCCTTTAACACGGAAGGCATATTTAATTCTTCCAGCGTCGGAATCTTAATCGGTATGGCCCTCATTACCACTTCAAGCTTGCCCATCTGTTTAAAAGCGTTCGCCCTGAACCTTGCAACGCCTTCAAGGTTATACGCAAGGTCCATTTCATTATTTTCTTCAAATTTCTTGCGTGTCTTTTCATCGGTCATTGTCTGGATTATTTCGCGCATATCCGCGTTTGAAAGTATTTCCATTTCAAGGGGGGTCAGCCTGCCGTCAATCCTCATGATAGGCGGCCTTCCTTCCTTCAAGTGAAGGTCAGAAGACCTTTTTTGTATCATTAAATGAAGAAGATCCCGTAGGTTCATGCAAAATGCTCCCTGTTTTTTAGAAAGTCATTGTAACGCCGAACCTGTGCGTGTTTTCAAGCATCACGTTCAGGTAGTGCTGATAGGCGTAATCAACCGAAAAGGTTTCCATTTCCACGCTTGCCCCTGCCGCGATAATGTAGCAGTCATTGTTGGGGTCAACAGACAAACCCGCCCTTACAGCCACTTTCTGCACCTGCATGGCGCGGTCAAGAAGAAAACCGTATTCAATACCGCCGGAATACAGGCTTATTTCAGGCGAACCTTTTGAAGTTTCATCCGCTTTTATCTCTCCGGCAATAAGCACGTCCGCGGTTATGCCGTAATAAGCGCCAAGCCTTAAGGAATACGGCACTTTTTCGGCGGTGCCGCTGCTCCAGGTAAGCTGGGACAGAATATCCTTTGCCATAAACGCAACCGCAAGGTTTTCCTTAAAAGCGGCGTGTACAGACGCGTCCGCGGAAAAGCCGGATGCGCTTACAGCCTTTCCGTCAACTTTTAAATCACTGTTGCTTCCCAGATACTTAAGATTAACGCCCACAGATACCTTTGGGTATTTATATTTTATCATTCCAAAATACTGGTTAACCTGCATTCCCCATGACACAAGCGCGGTCAGTTCAGACCAGTCATATTCCGCATCGCCGGTAAATTCCGCGCCAAATTTTACGGATGTGTAACTGATAGCGGCCCCAAGCGCGCCGTACCCTGCCGTATCACCCTGCCCGTAAGAAACAAAGAAGTTTGAAATATTGCCCGCGCCGATGCCAAGCGCCGACGGGATGTAAGTCAGGCTCATGCTTTTTTTCTTATCCAGCATGGCAAGGGCCGCGGGATTCCACCACGAAGCGTTTCCGTCGGCGGCGACAGCCGTATAAGCGCCTGCCAGCCCGGTAGGCCTTGTGCCCGCCTGCGAATCAAGAAAAGCGCCGCCCTGAAAATCAGACTGATACGCAAAAACAGGCACTGCTGCCGCAAAAACAGATATGGCAAAGGCAAAGAATAATATTTTCTTTTTCATCTATTTCAGCCTCTTCCCGGGTTATTTTATAACGGCTATAACCCTTGAAATGTTCTCTTTTCCCGAAGTTTTTTCAATCTGCATTTTGATTATATATACGCCGTTTTTGACGTACGCGCCGGCGTCATTTTTTCCGTCCCATGAATAATAATACTTCACTTCCGCGCCATAGGGATTAAGGTCATTTCCCGTAAACAGCGCGGTGTCAGCGGAATTTTTGTATTCGCTTTTTCTTACCGCAATGCCGTTCATTGAATAAATTACAACTTTAATATTTTCAACGCCCGCAAGCGAATCCGTGTAGTAAATTTTTGACACCCCTTTTGCGGGATTAAAACCCTTGGTGCTGGAAAATTTATACTGCGCAAGAGGCACTGACGGGGTCACATACATCAAAGCGTATACGTTATTTGCCGCAAGGCTTGTTATGGCGAATTCAAAATAATGGTCCGCTCCGTTTGTAATAGCGTTACCCGGTTTTGAAACCTGCGTCCATGTGGCGCCGTCCCATTGCCAGACCGTTATATTTGTTTCATCCAAGCCGATGGACGTAAGCGTGTTTAATTCCCCTGCCGTAAAATGCAGCCTTACCACAACAGTGGCCATAAGCGGATTAATTGTAAGCGGGAACTGGTATCCCGCGCCAAGCCCGAACCTTATGGGATTTCCCAGCACCGAATAGGAAGCAGGCGCTGCCGGCGCCGTCAAATTCGCGACAGTAACAGCCGAAGGCGTTACGGAATTTCCGCCCTGGTCCGATATACCTGAATTTGTCTGCGTGAACACCGAAATTCTCATGCAGGTTGCGGCTGTTTCGCCGGTGCCGCTTAAATTAATATAAGTGACGCCTGCGGTGGTAACGTAAAAATTATACGAATACGCGCCCTGGTATCCGTTTTCCGAAACCGCCGTAATATAAACGGTATAGTTCCCGTCCGCAAGGCTTGTGCCCGGCGTAAAGGATATTATGTTGGTTCCTGCCGCGTGGGAAACAGAACCCTGCAGGGCGTTTCCGTTATTGTCCTTAACCACCACGGTCGAAGAATTCCAGTCAACCAAAGCCGTTCCGCCCGGAAGCAGAATTGCATTGACCTTTGATACCACGTAGTTTATCTGCGTGGGAGATGAAGCTGAAAGCGAAGTCACGGAACCGGACGAAGACTGTACTTCCACGTTGTTTACAACAGGTATTGAAGTGTCCGCTATTGTAAACGTGAACGTCTTTGCCGCGCCGACATTATTCGCGGCATCCACAGGTATCACGGTAAATGTGTAAGCGCCGCCCATAGTAAGGGGGCTGTCAGGTTCATATTTTATGGTCCAGGTACCGTCATCATTTACGCCGCTCCACGTGACTTTTCCGCTTACAAGCGTCCCGTAAGGATTATATAAAGAAAGCGTGGAAAGGTTTTCCGGCCCCGCGCCCACACCCGCGTCCGTAAGCATTATGCGGACAGGATTCATTGATGTGATTGTATTTGGCTGAATAACCTCATTCTGGGAAGGATACTCGGACAAAGCCACAATAACCGGCGGGGTATTATCAGCCGAAGGAACGGTGTCATCTTTTTCTATTATTATGCTTGCCGTATTTTGTTCAGAAACAAGCCCGAATCCCCTGTAATCATAAACATGCCCCATTGTTTCATCAAAAAAATAGCTTGGATAAGCATGATAAGCTAAATAAGGGTAATTAACAGTTTCAGGAGTTCCTCCGGACATACATTCAACACTGTAATCAGAAAGCTCTGAATCAGGAAGAATTTCTATGGCCTTACCAACCAAAATACCTTTTACACTGAACGTATAAAAACCTGGCGTCACATCTCTGGAATGAATATAAAAATTAGTTGTGCTTCTGAATACTCCGCCTCCATAATTTGTAAGAGTAGTTAAAAACGCGGCATCCCAGTCGTTGTCATTTATTTCATCGCCTTTGGTGTAGACGACGGTATTTGTAAGGGCACACGGATATGCAGGAAGATACTGATAATTAAAACCTGTCATCGGCAGTCCGTCGCCAAAATTCGGCGCGGATATATCAATAAATAATTCATCAGAATCGCTCATTAAATATTTATCCTTTTCATACTTAGTAATAGGCGTTCCCGCACTGTCATACATACGCGTATCAAGATATACATACGGATAATTTCTATAATCATGGTTAACACCCGCAGTTTCAGGGTAATCAAAACCAAGATTCGCAAGTTTCTCAGGCGTTGCATTTCTTAATTCCGTATCAATAACAACTATTCCCGCCACCTGTTCTTCCGGAGTATTGGAGTATTCAGAATCAATAGTATAAATTCTTGTCTCTACCTCCACTGTTGTAAGCTTTAATACTGCGGCATTTGTAACTTCGGTATTCCCTGCCGTATCAACAAGAGAAAAAGTATATACAAAATCTCCATCCGCCTGCATGGCGCCGGTATTACTTTTCCCATCCCAGAAAATGGGATAATTAGGACCGGAATTCCCGGAAACTGTCTGCGTCTTAATAGTAACGTTGTTATAGTAAATATTGAAATCAACGGTACTTTTTTCACTCAGAGAATAAAACAATTGAAACAAACCTGTATTTGGGTTATACGGATTCGGATGCGCGTCAGGTATCTGTATTGAAGGCCTTATTGAATCAAGCCAGATGGCTTTTGGCGCGGGAAAAGGGTCATTGCCCGCTTTAAAAAAACTCTTTGTAAAATGCCCTTTGACTGCAGCTCCTGACAAATCAAACTTATAAGCTTCTGTCACTGTAAAGATGCAGTTATAAATGCCGTTGTTCAGTACGGCGTCATTATGAAGCGCCATGTTTCCGTCATCAAACAAAGGAATTCCTATCGCAGACTGCGCGATGTCAACCGAAGCATTTCCTCCGGTCACCGGCGATCCGGATGCCGCAGTAAAAAACGCATGTTCAAGCGACATATAATCCGAAGATAAAATACCCGCCTGAAGGTTGCCCGCATTAAGCCTTAAAGTATTCTGCGACGCGTTATTTGGGTTTGGCGAATACCCTGTCACCCTCCACGTACGCGAACCGTCATAAACGTAAAAAGGGTTTGCCACAGTGGGGCCGGATACCGGCAATGAAGCCGAATATACATAAACATCAGCTGCCGTAACAGAAACCGCTGTTAAAGACGCGTAGGTCTGCGTTGTGTCCAGAACCATCATCTGAAATTTGACTTCACTGCCTATCCTGCCGTAATTGCCCGCGGTTGGAGAAACAGTAAAATCAAGGGAAGAGATGACATATGCGGCTTTAATATTGAAAGGGATAAAAAATAAGACAAGAAATAAAGATACTGAAAAAAATAACCTTTTCGAGGTATTTTGCAAGGTATCCTCCTAAACCAGAAAATGCGTTCTTATTACATATATTATCATATTCTTTTTTATTGTCAATATCATTAAGGTTCTTTTAAATAAACGATTTAACCATTTCTTTTTTCACCTTAATAATAAGCGTCTAACCTCCTATAAAAAGCCATAAATTATAAGTCTGAATTTCTTTACCTTATAACTTATGGCTTTTAACACCATTGCTATTTTTAAAAATAATACCTTATTATAAGGGAACTTACTGACGTACTGTCCGCAAGGCCAAAATAAAAGTCTGTTGTTGACCGGGATTCATCAAATATTTTCTCGTCGGATTTTATCATTCCCGCGGTCATCCCCACAGCGCTTGCAATGCTTAAATTCCTTGAAAGCGGAGTAAGAAAAACCTCAAACTCCACGCCAACGTTGACTCCCGCGCTTATTTCCGTAAGCGAATAATTGGTTTCACTGTCTGTCCTTAACCCAAACCCGGCGCCGCAGATAAAATTTCCGTAAACGTCAGATACATTAAACAGCGGTATTGCGACTCCGCCGCCAAGCGACAGCCTGGTTTCATTGAAATATGAAATCCCCGCGTAACCTTCAACCGCAAAACCGCTTCCCTGCCAGAAACGCATTGACGCCTTTCCTTTCAGCACGTCAACTCCAACCGCGATTTTATCGGTATAAGGCGCTTTCTCCTCCGCAAATGCCGGCAGCGAAAACAAAGCAATAATCATAAGAACAACTGCAGTTTTTTTCATCCTATTTCCCCTCCGCTTTTTTTTCCGCGAACTCCAGAAGAAGCCTTACCCCAAAACCTGAAGCCCCTTCAGCCGCGTACGCTTTTCCTTCCATATTATAAGCCGTTCCCGCTATATCCAGATGCGCCCACTTTACGCCCTGCGCGAACTCCTTTAAAAACATCCCCGCGGTTATCGCGCCGGCCCTTTTGCCCCCGGTGTTCTTGATATCCGCAGTCTTGCTTTTTATCATATCCCTGTATTCATCCCAAAGCGGAAGTTCCCACAGCCTTTCACCCGTGATTTCACCGCACTCCTTCAAAAGCGCTACAGTATTTTCATCATTTCCCATAACACCCGCAGCCGCGCTTCCAAAAGCCGCGGAACACGCGCCGGTTAAGGTTGCTATATCTATCATAATTTCAGGCGAGAATTTCTTTAAGGCGTACGTCATTGTGTCGCACAGAATAAGCCTTCCTTCAGCGTCAGTGGATATAACCTCCACGGTTTTTCCGGACATTGTCGTAAGCACGTCGCTTGGCTTATACGCTTTACCGTCAGGCAGGTTTTCCGTCAAAGGCATAAGCGCAGTGATGTTTATTTTCAGCCCCAGATCCGCGGCCGTTTTTACCGCCATTATCACCGCCGCCGCCCCGCTCATGTCAAACTTCATGTCTTCAATGCCTGCCGAAGGTTTTAATGATATGCCGCCGGAGTCAAATGTTATGCCTTTGCCAATAAATACAACCGGCTTAATGCTTTTATTATTACCTTTGTATTCCATTATCACAAGTTTTGCCGGTTCTTCAGTCCCCTGCGCCACCGCGTAAAAAGCGCCCATCTTGTTTTTCTTCAGGTCAGCTTTTTCCAAAACTGTCACTGTAATTTTTTTGCCGGCCGCTTTTTTTGCCGCGGCGGCTATAAATGAAGGCGTCGCGGTATTGGGCGGCGAATTTGCCAGGTCACGCGCAAGCATTACGTTTTGCGCCACAATACCGGCTTTTTTCGCGGCTTTTTCCTCTGCCGTGCCGCAGCAGGCAATTATTTTCACGGGATTATTTTTTTCTTTTTTTGATTTAAAACCGTCAAACGCGTATGCCGCAAGAAGCGCGCCTTCGCACGCCGCGCCCGCAAAAACCGGGCCTATTCCGGAAAGCTGCAGCGCCAGGCTTTCAAGCCCCTGCGCTTTCGCCTCTGCCGCGGCCATGGCTCCCAGTTCGCGCGCCATTTCAGGCGTGAACTTAGCGGCCTCTCCGGCGCCAAGCTTTAAAATACGCGCGCCGTTTTCAAAATCCACCCTCTTTTTTTTATATTCCATCTCCGCAGTTACAAACCTTGCGGTAAGTTCGGCTTTTGCCTCTTCCTGTTTATTTACCAATACCTCAAATTTCATTGCATGCCCTCCGCTTTAAACTGAAGAATAAAATCGGCTATTTTTTCTTCAATGAATTTATCCGTAAGTTCAACTGTCTTTGTAAGGCGCGCCCTGTCGGCTTTTATGTCAAACGGCGCCGCAAACACACCTTTGTTTTCAATAAAAAGCATTCTGACATCCTCAAAAGCGTTTTCTATTTTTATGTCATAGGAAGACGGGTCATCCGGAAGCGGCGGAAAAAATATCCTTGTCCCAAAAATGTGAAGCGGCCTTTTAAAAGGCCCAAGCCTTTTATCGCTCATTCCAAAAGCCTTTCTTAAAATATATTCCCGCGAATCAGCTTCCCCGGGTATTGTGCCGGTCCTTCTTATTGTGGCCGTGGATGCCACACAAAGGCTTATTCCCGTCTCTTTTATAAACTGGTCAAAAAAATCGTCAATTAAACTTATGTAGTAATTCAGGCTGTTGGCGCATTGTTCAAAGGAAACCACAGCCCTGTCTTTCATTATTATATACTTGGACTGGTTGGACTCCTCGCCTCCCTGCATCACAATCGCGCCATCGGGCATTTTTCCAAAAGACTTTATCCCGTGTGAATCCGAAATACGGTCAAAAAGCGCCCTTATCTTTTTTTCATCCAGTTTAACCGGTATGTATATTGCCTCAAACGCAACAGCGTTAAGCCTTGTATTTAGTCCCATTATTCCTCCTTATTTTATACATCCAATAATATCAGAAAGATTGCTTTTGTAAAGGCGGATTTCACGCCGCTTATTAATGATACTGTCAAGTAATGTGTGTAATTAAATAGCTTCATAAAAGGGGTTCTCTCCTGTAGTTGCAAGATTTCTTTCTAAAATAAGCAAAAACACAATTCTCTCGGCGGAATAAACGTTGGGAAAAACGCCGACATCGTATGTTTTTCTATTAAATTCTTTGAAGGTTCGTTCAAGATAATTGCTGGTCCTGTATGCTTCGTGTTTTTCAGCCGGGAAACTGAAGTAGGTAAGGGTTGCGGGAAAATTTGTACGTACATATTTGGCAAATCTCGGGTGTCGGTGTTTCCATACGTTTATCAGATTGTTAAACATTTTTTCGGCTGTCTTGGCATTGGTTGAGGAGTTGTAAACCATGGAAATATCCTGTTGTGCTTCTTTGCGTGTTTTTATGTCGTTCTTAATGCACTCCGAAACGCCATGTATAAAGTGAAAAGCACATAACTGTTTTTTGTGGTAGGTAAAAAGTGAATCGACGGCGCTGGCAATAGATTTCATGCCATCGGAGATAATAATCCCATCCTGTTTGAGCTTTAAACCGCGTTCAAGAAGGTCGTTGAGCAGTCCGAACCAGTCGGATTCGGATTCTGAACGGCATATTTTGAATCCAATTATCTCCTTGGTTCCTTTTTCGGTTATACCCATAACTGCAAGAATAACGGCCTGTGAATCACGATTCGCTTTTCTGCCGTTAATAGGCATCTTTTTAAATGTAGTCGGTATTGTGCGAAGCCGTATGTATAATCCATCCAGTACAAGCGCTTCATATACTTTTGTCAGTTTCTTATTCCTCCATTCGTTCAGTTTTTCTTGGGTTTTTTGCAGTACGGTGGATATTGTAGTATGCGACACCGAAGAACCGAAGAGCTGTTTTACTATGCGTTTAATGCCGCGAGTACTTGGTTGTGTCACATACATTTTAAGGATATCGTAATCAAACTTTATGCTTCTGCGCTGGTATTTAACCAGTATTTTGGATTCATAAACAACGCCTTTTAGCCTTGGTATTCTGAAGTTGCTTATGTCGCCAAAGCCATGCACTTTTAGATTCTTCCTTGGCCTGTAGCCGTTCTTGTAGGCCACCCGATCTTTTGTCCGTTCGTGCCAGGAAGCTCCGGCTACTTCATCCGCCTCTGTCTCTAGGCAGGACTCTATAAAGTCTTTCTTAAATTCTTTCAGTCTTTGTTCTGCGTCTGTCCAAAAACAATCTTTAAAATCTTTAAAATCCTGTGGTAAAACCCTGTACTTTTCTGCTACACTTACTTGTTTAAAATCAAGTTCAATAGGTCTCATAATGGGGTTCCTCCTGTTTGGT
>JAKQNO010000087.1 GCA_029565735.1 bacterium | reverse complement strand
AAAATGAGCGAAAGGGAAATTGCCAGGCAGCTGAAAATATCCCATATGAGCCTAAACAGGGCGGTAAACGAACTGTTCTGCATAAATTTTCTTAAAGCCACCAGGGCGGGAAACGTAAACCTGTGGGAATTAAATACCGGCAGTTATTCGTATGAAATTATATCGTCTGTAATCAATAAAATGCCGGGAGCGGCACAGCCCGTTAAAGATTTAATAAAAAACATAAAAAGCTGTTTAAAAAGCGATAAAATCATTACTTCTTATTTATATGGTTCGGTTGCTTCGGGGCAGGAAAAGCCGGACAGCGACATTGACCTTTTAATAGTGGTAAAAGATGAAGAAGCCATAAATGAAATAGAGCCTTTACTGGAAAGGCTTGAAAAAAGATGCCTTCTGCTTTACGGGAATCCTTTGTCGCCCTATATTTTGACGCAAAAAGAGTTTATGGCCAAAAAAGGCCTTCCGGTTATAAAAAACGCGATGAAAGGTATAAAGATAATTTAGCGGTAAATAAACATAGAGGGGTAGAGATGATGACGCACAGAATCAGGACGCAGGAGACTGACAGAAATTTGTATGTTGTTTTTTTGGAAAAAGCGGAACAGTTTTTAACGGCCGCCAAACAAATGCACGAATCGGATAATTTTAACGCGTCTGCCGCTAACAGCGTCCACGCCTGCATTTCTGCGGCTGATGCCCTTTGCGCATGGCATCTTGGAAAACGCGCGGCGGGCGAAAAACATTCGGACGCGGTTAATCTGGTAAAATCAATTAAGAATACCGAGGAATTTTTGAATAATGGAGCAAGATTCAGCAGGGCATTGGCCGTTAAAAGCCTTGCGGAATATGAAGCAAGGCTTGTTTTTAAGAAAGATTCGGAATCTGTACTTTCCGCGGCAGGCAAATTTCTGGAATTTGCGGTGCGGAATCTGCCAAAACGTTAATTTACGGATAAAGAGATTCAGAATTGACATACACGCCTTTCGGTTGATATAATAAATAACAGGTTTAAAAACGGTTTTCGACAGGTAAAACAATAACCCGGAGGTATAAAGTGGTTAAGAAAATTACAACCCTTATTCTGGTACTGATAGGAATGGCAATAGGCGGTTTTATAAGCATTGTAATGTATGATAAGGTCTTTACCGAATCGCTTAAAAGGTTAAAGGACTACACTGTTGAAGACTGGGGCAGGATGGAATATTACGCCAGCAAGATAGTGGACAGGACGATAAAGTACAGAGAAATGATGGATAAGGACAAAATGAAATATGACCCCAAACCCTTTGACGACGCCGTGGCCGCAAGAAGCGTGATACTTGGCGGCGACACTTTAAAGGACAAGGCGGCGCACATAGCCGGCCTTGAAGAGTCAATAAACACCATACTTGAAGAGTATAATAAGAAGATGGAATTAAGGCGTGAAAGGTTTTATTACCTTGAATGGGGCATGGTTACAAAAGAGTTCATACATGAATATAAGATAAAGCGCGATCATTACAGAGACACGGTAAACGAGTATAATTTCAGGATAAAAACTATGCCTTTTGTCCTTTTTGCCAAGAACAAAGGCTTTGAAGAATTGCCGCAGATTGAAGAGAGCAGATTAACGGCAGTGCAGCTGGCCACGGAGGAATATTCAGAAAATTCTTCCGAGGAAAGTCCGGACTCCATGGAGCACGGTTCCCGCTAGAACAGCGGGGTATGGCGCGCGAAAGCGCGGCATAAAGGACAGTGCCACAGAAAACAGACCGCTCCGTATATGATATTTTCATGACGGAGTAAGGGTGAAAAGGCGGGGTAAGAGCCCACCGCGTGAAGCGCAAGCGACACGGCATGGAAAACCCAACCGGGAGCAAGGTCAAATAGGGGGCAGACTTCCGCGTGAAAACGCGGAGGCGGGGATGCTTCATCCCTTAAGCTCCGGGTAGGCCGCTTAGATTAATGGCCGGCACCCCGGCAACGGGGCACAGAATCCGGCTTACACTGCCGTTTTAAAAATAAAAATCCACGGGCGCAAACCCGTGGATTTTTTATATAAACCGTATAAAGGATAAAACATGTTTAACCTGACTGATTCGCACTTACACACGTCATTTTCCTGGGACGCGTCCCAGACAATAGATGAAGTAATTAATAAAGCCAAAGCCGAAAACGTGGGCCATATTACAATTTCAGAGCATCTTGACTTTCACCCCGAGCATAAACAGAACCACACAAAGTTCAATTACTCCGGCTACACTAAAGCAATAGAAAAAGCGCGCGCGGGTTTTCCCTGCCTTATGAAAGGGTTTGAAGCGGGCGAACCGCATATATTTAAGCGCGAATACGAAGAATACATAAAAGGCAAAGATATAGACTTTATAATGGGCTCGCTTCACATGGTGGGCGAATATACGCCGGTGTATGAAGAGTATTTTCAGCAGTACAAAGACATAAAAAGCGCGTACACAGCTTATTTTGAAGAGGTTTACAAACTTGCCTCTTACGGGAATTTTGACGTTTTGGGACATTTGAACCTTGTGCACAGGCGCGGCGTGCAGTTTCTTCCGGAATATTCCTATGAAATGTTTAAAAGCGAAATTGATGATATTTTAAAAGCGCTTATATCCAAAGGCGCGGGTATAGAGATTAACACGTCCGGTTTCCGTTATCACGGCGGCGATATGCTGCCCGGCATTGACGTTGTAAAGGCATATATTAAACTTGGCGGAAACATAATCACCGTTGGTTCGGATTCGCATTATGTAAAAGACACATTTTTTGGTTTAATACGCGCGTATGAAGCGCTTGACAAAGCAGGCATAAAAGAGATTACGGTATTTAAAAACAGAAAACCCGTAAAGGTCCCGATAAAATGAAACTGTACAAAAGCTCCATCCTTAGCGCAAAACCGTTTGTCACAAAAGACAGCTCCATAATCCGCACCATAATAGACAGCACCAACGCTCCGGTTAAAAATGTCACCCTTGCCGAAGCGTCTTTAAAACCCGGCCTTGCCACAATAGGCCATAAACACATAAAAACAGAAGAGCTATATTACTTTACAGCAGGCAGCGGCGTAATGGCTGTCGGCAATAATATTTTTAAAGTAAAAAAAGGCGACGGCGTTCTTATACCGCCGGGAACATTTCATAAAGTAAAAAACACCGGTAAAAATATAATAAAGATAATCTGCGCGTGCTCTCCTCCTTACTCCCACGATGATACGGTGAACATAAGCTATAATTTTAAACTTATGATTTTTGATTTTGACGGGACGCTTGTTGAAAGCGCGCCGGGTATACTTGCCACAGCCAACGCCATGGCGGAATATTACGGCATGAAAAAATTTACCATTGAACAGGTACACTCCGCGGTGGGCACCGGGCTGGACAACTTCATTGAAGACATGTTTCCGGAAGTTTTAAAAAAAGTATCAATGGATAAACTGATAAAACAGTACAGGCGTTTTTACGACGTAAACTACAAAAAAGGGCTTATAATGTTTAAGGGCGTTAAAGAGACGCTTAAGGAATTAAAGTTAAAGGGCGTTAAGCTTGCAATTGTCTCCAACAAACTTTCGCATTATATTAAAGGTATTAACGAAGAGCTGTGCATAGACGGATATTTTGACGCAATACTGGGCAGCGAATCCGTAAGAAAAAGAAAGCCTGACCCGCACCCTTTAAACCTGCTGATGAAAAAGTATAAGGCGGATAAAAGCGAAACCCTTATGATTGGCGACAGCCAGTTTGACATAGAAGCGGGAAAACGCGCCGGCTGTTTTACGTTTTTTCTTACCTACGGCTACGCTGATATGAAAGCTGTAAACCGCCACAGCCCTGATTTTCGCTCCGGCAGCTTTGCCGATATTTTAAAGCTTGCGCAAAAAACAAAGGGCATAAAATAATGCTTATAATCAACCATGTTATCCCGGTCTTTATAATAATCGGCATAGGGTTCTTTTTGAATTATAAGGGAATCATAGAAGAAAAAATAAAAAATTTTATGAACAACCTTGCGTATTACCTTATACTTCCCATGATGATATTTGACAGCATATATAAAGTACCATTTAAGGAAAGTTTTGACCCGCATATTATTGCCGGGCTTTATTCCGTATCATTTACCGTTTTTTTCTTTGGCATACTTATGGCATCTAAAATGGAAGACGGAAAAAAAGGCGCTTTTGTAAATTCCATACTGCGCTCCAACATAGCGTATATCGGTTTTCCCATCGTGTACAGCTTGTACGGCACCCACGGCCTTGCGCGCTTAAGCGTGGTTACGGGTTTTGTGGCGCCGGTTGGAATAGGGCTGGCTGTTTTGTATTTAAATTTCCTTAATAAAAAAGCGTCGCAGAAAGAGAACATTGCCGCAATCTTTATAAAAGATCCTATGATTATTACATGCATAATAGCGCTGCTTGTTTCTTACTTTGAAATAAAGATACCTGTAGTGGCTTCAAACACAATAGGCCTTCTTGGAATGATGGGGTCCCCTTTAATGCTTCTTGCTGTGGGGGCAGGGCTTAATATTTCCGCCATACGCAAGGACAGGCTGCTTCTGGCTTTATCCGCGTTTATTAAACTTATAATTGTCCCTCTTTTAAGCCTTGTGGTATTTACTTATTTAATCCCGATAACGGAAAAAGAGGTCCTTGGCGTGGCAGTGCTTACATATTGTTTCCCGTCAGCGCTTTCAACCCACGTGCTTGTGAAAAAATACGGAAGCGACCATGAATTCAGCGCCGCTTCCATAACAGTTTCCACAATACTTTCTTTGTTTACAATTTCGCTGTGGATTTACATAGTTTCAGCCATACTTTAGCTTAAGCCGTTTTTTCAGCATTATTATGGAATATCCTGTGTGAAATACCCATAAATCCAGAAAAACCCTTTAAAATAAAGGGAAAAATCCGAACGCGATATTGTTGAAACTATGTGGATAATAAACGCGGTTAATGGCCAAAGTTTTACGTTATACAAAAAGATTTGCACATTATTAACAGTATTAACACCGGGCAAGGTAATAAAATAAATAATTAACAAATTGAATTTTTGAAAAAAACGTGATATATTAATCGCGTTTAACCGGCTTACTATTAAACAAAAAGGAGTTATCCATGTTATCCAAATTTTTTCCCAAAGAATTTAACTTTTTTGAATTTTTCGACAAACAGGCGCTTAACCTTGTGGACGCAGCTGCGTGTTTCCGCGAAATAGTGGCGCTGCCCGAAGTAAGCGAAGAAGCGCAGAGAAAGATGAAAGAAATTGAAAGAAACGGCGACAAAATGGCGTACGCCATTATGGACCACCTTAACAAAACTTTTATCACCCCTTTTGACCGCGAAGACATTCATCAGCTTGCCAATGAAATGGATGAAGTAAATGACATTATGAATACTGTTGTGGCAAGGATGAGGCTGTACAAATTAAAAGGTCCGGACGCGAATATGGTTCAGTTTGCCGAGCTTATAACCCAGGCGGTTAACGTAATTTCCGGCGCTGTTGCCGGCTTAAGGGACATGAAAAACATGAATAACATATTAAAAGCGTGCGTTGAAGTGGGCAACCTTGAATCGCTTGGCGACAGGTTAAGGGATTCCGCGCTTATGGAACTTTTTGAAAAAGAAAAGGACCCGATACAGGTAATAAAATGGAAAGAGATTTACCAGATAGCCGAAACCGCGCTTGATATCTGCAAGCACGTTGCCCACAACATTGAATCAATCCTTGTAAAACAGGCTTAACAGAGGGTTTATGACTATTACGATAATACTTCTTATACTGCTTGCCTTATTTTTTGATTTTTTAAACGGCTTTCACGATTCCGCGAATTCAATTGCCACAATTGTTTCAACGCGGGTTTTGTCGCCTAAATACGCGGTTATATGGGCCGCCACGTTTAACTTTATAGCTTTTTTCTTTTTTGGACACCTTGTCGCCAAAACAATGGGCAAAGGGATAATTGACGTGGCTATTATAGACCAGCAGATAATTTTTGGAACTCTTATGGGCGCGTGCGTATGGAACCTTATTACATGGTATTTTGGCCTTCCCACAAGTTCATCGCATGCTTTAATCGGAGGCCTTATTGGCGCAGCTCTTGTAAAAGTGGGGCCTTCCGCCCTTATTTACAGCGGCATATTTAAGACCGCGATATTTATTGTTATTTCGCCCCTTGCGGGTTTTATACTTGGAAGAATCATAGGGCAGCTTATTTATCAGTTTGTAAGAAGATCCACGCCTGTAAAGGTGGACCACCTTTTCAGAAAAGGCCAGCTTTTATCCGCGGCTTTATACAGCATGGGCCACGGCGGCAATGACGCGCAGAAAACCATGGGTATCATAACAGGGCTTCTGTTCAGCGCCGGCGTTATAAATGTTTTTGAAATACCAATGTGGGTGGCGCTGTCCTGCTACCTTGCAATAGCGATGGGGACAATGTTTGGCGGCTGGAGGATAGTAAAAACCATGGGGCAGAGGGTCGCGAAATTAAAACCAATAGACGGATTCTGCGCTGAAACAGCGGGCGCGATAAGCTTATACGTAGCAACCGCCATGGGAATTCCTGTTTCCACAACGCATACAATTACCGGTTCCATAATGGGCGTCGGCTCCATAAAAAGGCTTTCAGCCGTAAAATGGGGCGTCGCGGGCGGAATAATATGGGCGTGGATTATCACCATTCCGGCGGCTGCTTTAATTTCCTCTATTTCATATTTTGCCATAGCATTAATCTCTTAAATTAAGGTAATTCTGAAAAAACACTTTTTTTCATAATACGATACATTTATCCTTTTTTCGGCCTTTATACCCGAAATTTAACCGTTTTTATGAAATTGACTATTACCTGTAAATGTGATATTTTATCTTGAAAAGGAGGAAAACATCATGATCCGCAAAGTTATGAATAATTCATCAAAAATCCTTAAAGAGGCCCTTACATTTGACGACGTCCTGCTTGTCCCAAGGCGTTCTTCTTTTATTCCCAGGGAAGCCGATACAAAGACAAAATTCAGCAGGAACATAAATATAAACATACCCCTTGTTTCCGCTGCCATGGATTCGGTGACCGAATCCAGAATGGCAATCGCGATGGCGCAGGAAGGCGGCATAGGCGTTATACATAAAAATCTTACAATAGAAGAGCAGGTAAGGGAAGTTGACAAGGTAAAGCGTTCTGAAAGCGGAATGATACTTGACCCCGTTACCCTTTCGCCTGACGCGACCGTAATGCAGGCCGGCGAACTTATGAACAAATACCACATTTCCGGCTTTCCTATAATAGAAGGCAAAAAACTTGTGGGAATCCTTACCAACAGGGACCTGCGGTTTGTTAAAAATAAAAAGCAGCTGGTAAAGGAAATTATGACGCCGGCGGAAAAACTGATAACCGCAAAAACAGGCACAACGCTTGAACAGGCAAAGCAGATTCTTCACGACAACAGGATAGAAAAACTTCCCGTGGTAAATAAAAGTTTTGAACTTAAAGGGCTTATTACGATAAAAGACATAGAGAAAAAATTAAAATTCCCGCACGCGACAGTGGATAAATTCGGAAGGCTGCGTGTTGCGGCCGCGATTGGGCCAAGCAATGACATGATGGAACGCGCGGAAGCGCTTATAAAAGCCGGTGTTGACGCGCTTGTGGTGGACACGGCGCACGGCCATTCCGAAGGCGTGTTAAAAGCGATAAAAGAAGTTAAAAAAAGATTCCCGTCGGTTGATGTGCTTGGCGGAAACATAGCCACCGAAGAAGCTGCGCGCGACCTTATAGCAGCGGGCGCCGACGGCATAAAAGTGGGCATGGGGCCCGGTTCCATCTGCACCACAAGGATAATTTCCGGAATGGGAGTCCCGCAGATAACGGCAATTATGGACTGCGCGAAAGCCGCGGCAAGAAAAGGCATTCCGCTTATCGCTGACGGCGGAATTAAATACTCCGGCGACATAGTAAAAGCGCTGGCAGCGGGCGCTGATTCGGTTATGATAGGCAGCCTTTTTGCCGGCACTGAAGAAAGCCCGGGAGAAACAGTACTGCTTGAAGGCAGAAGCTTTAAGGTGCACAGGGGAATGGGTTCGCTTGCGGCAATGAAAAAACGCGGCGGCAGGGAAAGGTATTTTCAGTGGGACGAGGAAGAAGACAAGCTTGTGCCCGAAGGAATTGAAGGGCGCGTGCCTTTTAGGGGCGGGCTTTCGTCAACAGTGCATCAGATGATAGGCGGATTAAGAAGCGGAATGGGATACTGCGGGACAAAGACAATAACAGAGCTGCAGAGGGACACAAAGTTTGTAAGGATATCCAACGCGGGGCTTAAAGAATCGCACGCGCACGACATAGCAATTACAAACGAAGCGCCCAACTACAGGGTCAACGGATAATAACCGCGGCAGTTTTGCTGCCGGAAAAAAATAAACAAAACGGGAAATTAAAATGAAAAATGACATGATACTTGTACTTGATTTCGGTTCTCAGTACACTCAGCTTATTGCAAGAAGGGTCAGGGAATTAAACATATATTCCGAAGTGCACCCTTTTTCAATGAAACTGGCGGATATAAAGGCTTTAAATCCCAAAGGCATAATCCTTTCCGGAAGCCCGTCTTCTATATACGAAAAAGACGCGCCCATTCCGGACAAGGGCATATTTGAACTAAAAATACCGGTTCTGGGAATATGCTACGGAATGCAGGTAATATCGCATTTCTTCGGCGGGAAAGTGGCCGGGTCAAAACACAGGGAATACGGCTTCGCGGAGCTGCATGTTAAAAAGAACCCGCTTCTTGCCGGGCTTAAGGCCAAAGAACAGGTTTGGATGAGCCACGGCGATAAAATGACGGCCATGCCGAAAAATTTTGAAGCGGCAGCGTTTACGTCCGGTTCCAAATACGCCGTCATCAGCCATAAAAAAGAAAATATTTTTGCCGTTCAGTTTCACCCGGAAGTGGTGCACACAAAAAACGGAAAAAAAATAATAAGCAATTTCGCGAAGATATGCAAAGCAAAGCGCGACTGGACAGCCGAATCTTACATTAATACAACCATAGCCGAAATAAGAAAAGAAGTCGGGAATAAAAAAGTGGTATGCGGAGTGTCGGGCGGAGTGGATTCCACGGTAGCCGCCATCCTTATCAACAAAGCAATAGGAAAACAGCTTGTAAACGTGTTTGTCAATAACGGGCTGCTGCGTTTAAATGAAGAAAAGCGCGTTATGGCAATGTATAAAAAGCTTGGGTTAAACGTGCGCTACGCCGACGCGGAAGAGGGTTTTTTAAAAAGGCTTGCGGGCGTGGCGGAACCGGAAAGAAAAAGGAAGATAATAGGCAATTATTTCATAGAGGTATTTGAAAAGAATATAAAGAAACTTGGCACCTTTGGTTATCTGGCGCAGGGCACGCTTTATCCGGACCTTATTGAAAGCGTATCCGTTAAAGGGCCTTCGGTGACGATTAAGTCGCACCACAACGTGGGCGGGCTGCCGGAAAAAATGAACATGAAACTTGTGGAACCGTTAAAGTTTCTGTTTAAGGATGAAGTAAGGGAGATAGGAAGAAAACTTGGAATACCGGAAGAAGTGCTTATGAGGCAGCCGTTCCCCGGGCCGGGACTTGCGGTCAGGCTGCTTGGCGACATTACAAAAGACAAACTTGAAATTTTGAAGCGCGCGGATGATATAATTGTGGAAGAGATAAAAAAAGCCGGGTTGTATTATACAATCTGGCAGACTTTCGGCGTTCTGCTTCCGGTTAAAACCGTGGGCGTAATGGGCGACAAAAGGACGTATGAAAACGTGCTTGCCATAAGGGCCGTGCATTCAAGGGATGGCATGACCGCGGAATGGGTGAAACTGCCTTATGAACTGCTTGGCACCATAAGTTCCAGGGTGATAAACGAAGTTAAAGGAATAAACAGGGTGGTTTATGATATTTCCAACAAACCCCCCGCGACAATAGAGTGGGAGTA
>JAKQNO010000080.1 GCA_029565735.1 bacterium | reverse complement strand
GCCTTGTAATTATGGCTTACCGCGCCTTCGGGTATTAGTTCCATGGACGTTATATGTATGCCGTATTCCTTTAAAACCATACCGGCAAACTTTTTTTTATTGAACTTAAGCTCTGCCTGCATTATAACCGCCTTAACTTTGCTTCAAGTTTTGTTTTAATTTCTGAAATTTCAGATACACGCCTTTTTATTTCTTCTTTCCTGTCCGCGCCGGACGAGATGCCGTTCTTTTCCGCTTCCGCCATTATATCAGCTTCATCTTTAAGTATCATAAGCCTCTGTTCCGCCTGAATAAGTTTTTTACCGTAATAATCCCTTATATCTTCAGCCGCGGCTTTGCCGCCCGGCGGCTCAAGGGTAAAATCAGGGTCAAGACTGAACACATCCTTAAATTTCATAACCTTATCCGCCCACGCGTTTCTCTGCGCGAATATCTCCGCGGCATTCGCGCATTTTACAGCCGCGCACTCCATAAATTTTTTGTTATGCTGTTCAAGGACAAGGGCGCTGTATGTAAAATAATCCTCTTTTAATTTTTTAAGTTCCGCTTCAGCCGATGACGCTTTAAAAGACAGGCTGCTTCCGCGGAACAGGAAATACCGCAGGAAAATATTCCTTAAAATACCTTCTTTTTTTTCTTTAAGAAGCCCTATGGTTTCTGTCGCGCGGCTGTTTTTCAGTTTAAGGCGGGCAAGTGTTTTTTCCGCGGCTTCAACTTTTTTCCCGTATTCTTCCGCCTTTGCCGCAAAATTTCCGCCTGCATCCCCGCCAAAAACCAGGCATGCCTGCATTGCGGTTAATACGGCGCACAGTATGATTTTTTTCATTCAATCCCCAGTTTTTTTATCTTTGCAAGAAGGGTGGTCCTGTTAACTCCAAGAAGCTCGGCGGCTTTTGCCTTATTGCCGCCGCTTTTATCAAGCGCCGACTGAATTTTTTTTCTTTCAAACAGTTCAACTTCATTTTCAAGTCCGCCTGTTTCATAGACAGCCGCGTTTCTTATTTCATAAGGAAGGTCCGCGGTTTCTATGACCTCTCCGGAACACGTCACCAGCACGCGCTGTATAAGGTTTTCAAGCTCCCTGATATTTCCCGGAAAATCATATTTCACAAGCACATCCAGCGCCTGTTTGGATATTTCTTTTACCCTGTATCCGCCGTATTCCGCGTATTTTTTTATGAAATAAGAAACAAGTTCCGGTATGTCCTCTTTTCTTTCCCGCAGGGCCGGCACGTGTATTTCAACGACGTTAAGCCTGTAATAAAGGTCTTCCCTGAATTTGCCTTCGGCCACAGCGCGCTTTAAATCCCTGTTTGTGGCTGCAATAACGCGCGCGTCGGATTTTATGGTCTTTTCGCTTCCCACCCTTTCAAACTCGCCGTTCTGCAGGACGCGCAGAAGCTTTACCTGAGTTTCCGGCGGCAGCTCTCCTATTTCATCAAGAAAAATAGTCCCTTTATCAGCAAGTTCAAAACGCCCTTTTTTCATGTACATGGCGTCGGTAAACGCGCCTTTTTCGTGGCCAAAAAGTTCCGATTCCAGAACACCGGGCGCCAGCGCCGCGCAGTTTACCTTTACAAGGGCGCCTTCGGCGCCGCGTTTGCTTTTTTTGTGTATCTCTTCGGCTATCAGTTCTTTTCCCGTGCCCGATTCTCCCGTTAAAAGCAGTATCACTTCTTTATCCGCCACTTTTGCCGCAAGTTCCATTGCTTCTTTTATTCTGGCGGAATTTCCCACGGTCATCCTTGCCGATATTTTTTTCAGATTTTTGTTTTCTTCCATCAGGGCGCGGCGCGTTAATATTTTTGCGGCCATCACGCGCATCTGTTCTATTGAAAAGGGCTTGGTAATAAAATCAGAAGCGCCTTTTTTCATCGCCTTAACCGCCGTGTCAACCGTGCCGTAAGCGGTCATGATTATGACTTCGGTGTCCGGGTTTGCCTTTTTAGCCGCGTCAAGCACAGCCATGCCGTCGGCTTCAGGCAGTTTTAAATCCGTTATCACAAGGTCAAAGGTTTTTTCTTTTATTTCCGCAAACGCCTCTTCGGCGGAAGCCGCTGTTGTTATTTCATTCTGCGGCGAAGAAATGGCTTCAGCGGCTATTTCGCGCAGCGCGTCATTATCTTCAACAATTAATATGTAATTCATCCGCCCTCCTTTTTACCATCAAACGGAGCTTTTTTTGGAGACAAACATTTTGAATTCCGTGCCTTTTCCCTCTTCTGAATGCACTTTAATATCACCGCCGTGCGCCTGGTGTATTATCTTATACGCAATGGCAAGCCCAAGCCCGTGCCCTTCTTTTCTTCCGGTAAAAAACGGCTGAAAAATCTTTTTTATATTCTCGCCCTTTATACCCGCGCCGTTGTCTTTAACGGAAATATATGCTTCGCCGTCTTCCTCGCCTGCCGATATTTCTATTTCTTTTTTGTCCTTATCAAGCGCCTGATACGCGTTAAGTGCGATATTATAAAGCGCTTTTTTTATCAGATACGTATCCACGCACGCGTGAAGGCCCGGCTTTGCATTGTTCATAATTACCGCCTTTTTCACGTTATCAGGCAGCTCAAAAACCGCTTCTTCCACAAGTTTGCCCATATCAGCGTCCTGTTTATCCGCCGTAAAATCCTTTGTATATGCAAGAAAGTTATTTATAAATTCGCTCATTTTTAAAGTATTTTTTATTATGTCAGAGGAATATTTTTTAATTTTTTCGTCTTCCGCCTTTTCGTTTATAAGCTCCGCGTAGCCAAGAAGCACGCCAAGGGAATTGCGTATTTCGTGCGCCACGCCCGCGGAAAATTCGCCGACATCCGCCATCTTGTCCCTTTTTTCAACGTACTGCTTAACTTCCACCCTCATATTTTCCATGGCGTCGGCAAGCACTTTTATTTCGCCGCCTGCTTTGGTATCTATTTTTTCGGAAAAATCCCTTCTGGAAAGTTTTTCCGCTTTTTCTTTCAGCCTTCTAAGCGGCACCGTTATCCCCGAAGAGATAATGAAAGCCAGTATCAAAGCCGCGGCTATTGCAAAACCGCCAAGCACAATCAAAAACAGCCTGTAACGCGAAACATAGCGGATGTATTCAACGCTGGCTTCAACGCCCACAACACCGGCAACGCCGTTTTTATCTTTTACGGGTACATATCCTGCTTTAAAATATTCCCCGCCCCTGCCCGCGTAAAGGCGCGAAGAAGAAGATATTCCCGACAGCGCCCTGTTTATTTCATAGCTGTCCACTTTTATATAGTATTTTCCGCCTTCATCAAGCGTTGAAAGGATTACGCC
>JAKQNO010000074.1 GCA_029565735.1 bacterium | reverse complement strand
TGAGCTTACCCCCAAAAACTGGACCACTTGAAACTGGAGTGATTAAGTGTTAAAACTACCAGTATCAGGAGGTTTGGACATGAAGAGAAGCAGGTTCACGGAAGCGCAGATTTTTGGGATTTTAAAAGAGGCGGAAGCCGGATTGTCTGTTGCGGAAATTGGCAGAAAATTTAACATCAGCGATGCCACATATTACAACTGGAAATCTAAATATGGCGGCATGACGCTAAACGAATTAAAGCGCCTAAAGGAACTCGAGGAAGAAAACCGCAAGTTAAAAGAAATTGTTGCCGAGCAATCGTTGGATATTAAGTGTTTAAAAGCTCTGTCTAAAAAAAACTTCTAAAGCCCGAATTTAAGCGTAAGGCCGTAGATTTTATGCGGGATGAATTTGGGCTTAGCATCAGAAAATCTTGTTCTTTAACAGATATCCAGAAGAGCAGTTACTTTTATGTGCCGAAAACAAGTGATGACGATGCAATTATTAAAACAATGCATAAATTGGCAGAGAAACATAAAAGATATGGTTGTCCAAGGATACACAGAATGCTAAGACGCCAAGGCATAGTTATCAACCACAAGAAAACAGAGCGCTTATACAGGCAGGAAATGCTTAAAATACGCAAGAAACGGCGTGTCCGCAATGCTTTTAAGCGCGGTAAAGTTAAGGCTCCTATTCCGGTACGTTTGAATCAAGTCTATGCTTTGGATTTTGTTTTTGACGCGCTTGTCGATGGCGGCAGGTTAAAAGCATTAAACATAATAGATTTGTTTAATCGAAGAGCTCTTTGGATAGAAATAGATAAATCTATTAATTCTCGAAAAGTGATGATGATACTCGAGAGAATATTTGAAATTTACGGAGTGCCGGAGACTATCATTTCAGACAACGGACCGGAATTTATCGCAAAGAAATTAAAAGCTTGGGCAATACAGAAAGGTATTTATTGGCATTACATAGATCCGGGCGAGCCGGTACAGAATGCCTTTATGGAAAGTTTTAACGACAAGTTTCGTGATGAATGTCTTAATGAAAATTTCTTCATAAGCATCCCGCACGCACGTGTTATTGTTGAAGATTGGAGAGTTTCATACAATTCAGAACGGATTCACAGTTCTCTGGGTTACTTGACACCGGATGAGTTTACGATTAAGATGCAGCAAGAAGCTGAAAAACAAGCACTTGGACTCTAGTTATGAGTGGTACAGAAAAAGGGGTATGGTCAGTGGCACCTGCATTTGCAGCAAAGTCTAACAGTTTTGAAAAAGCGGTTAAGGGCGAAGGGGTAGACTGGGCAACACAGACAAACATCATCACAGTAAACCCGCTTGTTTTCATCGGTATCTTAAATGCGCATTATGAAATGGCAATGGGAAAGACAAACGGACTTGGTTTTAACGGAATATTTAACTGGTTTGGAATTGGTGATTGGAGTTATACAACGTTTGGCGCAGGCGCAGAATACAACTGGTATTTCCAGAACCACGCATTAAACGGCTGGTTTGCAGGACCGCAGGCTCAGGTGACAATGGCTATGATTAGCTATAAATATACACACGTAGACCCTGTGACATATGCGCAAAGTGAAAAAACAGATACTGCATCTGCTATTATGTTTGGGCTTGGCGGACATGGCGGTTACAGGTGGATATGGGACAATGGATTCACGCTTGATCTTCAGGTTGCTTTAACCTATAACATTGGCAGCTCTGTTGAAATCAATGGAGTAAAAGCAGAAGGATTTGGCGGAGTGGGTTTTGGACCGGGGCTTAACTTAGGATATGCATGGTAATTTAGTAACTATCTAAATTACCTTTTATAAAAAAGGGCGGCATCTTTGCCGCCCTTTTTTATTTTTTTAGGTTATTGTTATTTGTAGTGGTAGCCGTGTTGTTTTTAGTCCGACCCTTCGACCTTCTGACCATCCAATCATCTGCCCCTTCTTTTTCTAAATAAAATCCTTGCATTCAAAATCAAATTGTATATAATACATCCCACATAGAGGGTAAAACGGGCAATCCCATTTGTTGCTTTTTTTTACCCATTTTCATTTGGAGGGATGGAGATGGTAAATAGGTATTTTTTTAAGTTTTTGTATTTGTGTTTGTTTTTTTTAATTCCTGTTTTTGTTTTAAGCGCGCCGGAATGGTATGCGTCAGTTTCAGGGGGTATGAATTCGGTTTTAATGGGGGAATACAACAGCGCTATTAAAAGCGCGAATCAGTACAATGAATCTATAGGCATTAACTCTTCGCTTAATCAGCTTTTGTTTGGCGCGCAGCCTTCGCTGGAAATAGGTTACAACTTTAACGCGCCGGCAGGCCTTGCCGCAGTTTACCTTAAAAATGAATTAAGCATAATTAAGGACACAAGCAGCATTGCTTTATGGCCAAGCGGAAAGACAGCGCAGAAAATTTCCGGTGATTTCAGCGCTATATATACAGGCATTGGGATAAAAAAGTACGCCTTTGATGAATCTGTTTTTAACCCTTATCTGGGAATTGACGCAGGCTTTACCTATTATTTTAATAATTCCATGGATGAAGAAACAGCGCTTGAAGACGGTACGTATTCGTACAGGATAAAAAAATCATGGAACACCGCCTTTGCCGGCGCGGGCATAGAAGCAGGCGCAAACTGGATGTTTTCAGAAAGCGCAGGGTTAAATTTAAAAGCAGGGTACAGGTATTCAAAGGGTTCTGTAATGATAAAAACAGATAACGTTTACGGTTGGACAGGCGAATTGCAGGGGGAATCAGAGGCGGATTATTCAGGTTTTTATTTTGGGACAGGGTTTGTGCTGGCTTTTGGAAGCGCGGATAAAAGGGCGGTAAACATGGCAATTGCCGCAGGGGCGGAGCAGTTTCCTGAAATAGGAAAAAAAATATACGCTGACGCGGTAACGCTTTACAACGCCGGATTGTATAAACAATCAGAGGTTAAATTTACGGAGCTTAATCAGATAAGCCCGGGAAATACAGAAACAAAAAAATACCTTGATGATATAAATTTAAAACTTGAAGGTAATAAAAAGTTAGAAAACATCAAAAAACTTCTTGCAGAAGGCGATGAATACAGGGCGAAAAACAAATTTAAAGAGGCATATTCAAGGTATACAGAGGTAAACAGGATAGATGCAGGCAATGAAACCGCTTTATTTTATCTTAAGTATTTCAGGGAGACCGCGCTTGCAAGATATGGTGACGCAAGGGCGTTAAATTCACAGGGAAAAATAAATGCCGCGCTGAAACTTGCAAAAGAAGCGTCTGAATATTCGCCTGATGACGCGGAAATAGCGGATTTTGTAAAGGAACTTAAAGGGGATAAAAATAACAGAAGAAAAGCTGACGCCCTTTACAACGAAGGGGTGCTGAATTTTCAGAAAGGGTATTATGACAAGGCGATAACCGCATGGCAGAAGGTGGTTGAAATATACCCTGATGATGCAGAGGCTTTAAAAAATATTGAACTTGCAAAAGAAAAATACAGAAATTCAAGCGCGGCAGAAGAACAGAGCGCGGAACAGGCGCTAAAAGAGGCGCGTGACCTTTTTGAACAGGGGCTTATGGAAGAGTCACTGGCAAAAGCGGATTATGTATTAAGAATTGACGGTAATAATGCGGAAGCTTTAAAGCTTACCGAAGAAATAAAGGCAAAGCAGGAAAATAAAACAACCACGCTTAACAAGCGGTAAACTGGGAGGGGTAAAATGAAAAGATTTGCATTGTTTGTTTTTTTATTGGTTTTGGCTCTTGTTGTTGTAATTGGGTGCAATAAGAACAGCGCGCCTTTTGGGCCTATGTCGGTGAATGTGTTAAAACCCACGCCCACATACACGCATACGCCTGATTTAAGATTTTCCGTGTTTTTAATGCAGGAAGCAACGCCTGTGGCAGGCGTTGCAGTTAAAATGGCGCCACAGGGAGTAAATCCGCAGTTTTTAGCATATACTGACACGTCAGGGAAGGCGGAATTTGAAGTTCACAGCGGCGGGAAATGGGATGTGATAATACCTTCAAATGATGGCTTTGAAAATATGTTTTACTCTGTTGAACCGCTTGCCAATACAATTCTTGCAATAGACCGCGGCGCGCAGACGCTGGATATGCAGCTTGTAAGCGGAAGCTTATCATTACCTATTCAGGCAAACGAACAGGTGTTTATGGTTACTTATCATACTGCTGTAAGCAAACTGTATAACCTGGAAATTTTGGGCGTGCCGCAGGGTGTAAGTTTAAGCGCCACATCAATGCAGGTAAAAAATGACGGGGATAAAGTATTCTTTACGATTTATTATCCGAAAAGTTTTGAAAATTTTGGCGATGGAATCAGTATATCGGTGAAAGGTAGTGCCGCAGAAGGTAATTCTGTAATTACAACTAATTCTCTTAGTGTTTCAAAGGCGTGGTCTTTTATTGTTACGGCTGATGTGAAATTTGCAAAAACGTATTTTGGATATACTACTTATTGGATTGGAGCGAAAAACTACAGTTATGATGCACAGGGCTTTCAAACAATCGGAAATATAAATGTAGTAACGGATAGTTATAGTTTTTACGGAGATCTGGCATCATTCACTGAAACACCATCGAATGGTGCTGGAGATATACTATTAGGAGAGGGTTATTTTAATAATTTAGTAGCTGCAAATTCTAATGGTGGATATGATTGGGTCAGAGATCATAATGGTGTTGATGCAACGATTACAATCAGGTTTACAGATAGCGGCAGCCTTGATGTTAAAAGGACATTTAAAGTAGATGGTAATTTAAGCGGTTGGTGCGGTAAATTTGTGCAGACTTGTTATGGTTTTTCTTCTGGATTTGAAAAGTGTGATGTCTGGCCAAATACTACGGGATGTAGTTATCTTGTTTCATATTTAAAAAGATCCAAATCGGCAAATGTAAGGGTGTGGTAAATACTATATTTTATAGTGCAAAAAAACAAAAGGGGCGGCGGTACCGCCCCTTTTGTTTTTTGGATATTAATGATTGTTTGTGATAAAATCTTTTAGAATATTACCGGTAAAACAGGAGGGTTATATGCCAAAAGTTTTAATTTCAATGAAAAAAGGCAGGACGATTTTGGAAAAGAAAAATATCTTAGACGCGGTTCATAAGGCGCTTATGGAGTCTTTTAAAATACCGCAAACAGACAGAACGCTTTTTATTAATGAATATGATTCTGAAAATATGGACACCAAAGACGGATTTGTACTTATAGAAGTCAGCGCTTTTAAAGGCAGAACAAGAGAAGCTAAAAAGCTGTTTTACAGCCTTAGCGTAGAAAACCTGAAAAACACAGCAGGCAAAGACCCGCAGGCTGTCATGATAATTATTCACGACATTCCAAAAGAAGACTGGGGAATACGCGGCGGGCAGATGGCGGATGAGATAGTAGAAATTAGATAGGAGACAGGTGAGAAGTAACAGGTAACATCTTGTGGTATGTGTGAAATACAAACACAACATATTGTATGTAATCAATCAAAATATGGCTTGACACCGCAACATGGGGGTGTATAATTGCATTCCTGTTCAAAACAAATAGGGCAGATTCCCGTTAGGGGTATTATATTTATTTTTACAACAACCAGGAGGCAATAAAATGGATTTAAAAAAATTAAGCGAACCGCAGCTTTCAGATAACGCGCTTACAGTATTAAAGAAAAGATACTTTATTAAAGATGACAAGGGTAATCCTATAGAAGGGACAAAAGAACTTTTTGCAAGGGTTGCCAATAATATAGCGCAGGCGGAAAAAAACTACGGCGCTTCACAGGGTGAAATTGACAGGACGGCGGAAGAATTTTATAACCTTATGACATCGCTTGATTTTCTGCCAAACTCGCCCACACTAATGAACGCGGGACGCGACCTTCAGCAGCTTGCTGCTTGTTTTGTCCTTCCTATTAAGGATTCCATTGACGGTATATTTGACGCGATTAAATCAGCGGCAATCATACACAAAAGCGGCGGCGGCACCGGTTTTTCATTTTCGCGCTTAAGGCCAAACCGCGATAAAGTAAAAACAACCAACGGCGTTTCTTCCGGGCCGGTATCCTTTATGAAAGTGTTTAACGCGGCAACCGAAGCCGTAAAGCAGGGCGGAACAAGGCGCGGCGCCAATATGGGCATTCTGCGCGTTGACCATCCGGATATCCGCGAATTCATAACCTGCAAGGCGGATGACAAGGAAATTAACAACTTTAATATTTCGGTTGCGATAACGGAAAAATTTATGGAAGCGGTAAAACACGGAAGAAAATACGACCTTATTAATCCGCGCAACGGCGAAGTGATAGCGCAGGAAGACGCCCGTGAAATTTTTGACATGATAGTGGAATATTCATGGAAAAACGGAGACCCGGGAATTGTATTTATTGACAGGATAAACAAAGACAACCCCACGCCGAACGTCGGCGAAATGGAATCCACAAATCCCTGCGGAGAGCAGCCTCTTCTGCCTTTTGAAGCGTGCAACCTTGGTTCTGTCAACCTTGCCAATATGCTTGACGGCAAAAAGGTGGACTTTAATAAACTTGCAAAGACAGTAAGGCTTGCGGTGCATTTTCTTGACAACGTCATAGACATGTCAAAGTATCCGCTTGACGAGATTGACAAAATGGTGCGCGGCAACCGCAAAATAGGGCTTGGAGTAATGGGCTGGGCCGATATGCTTCTGGAAATGGGAATATCCTATAAATCCGAAGAAGCCGTGAAACTTGCGGAAAAGGTGATGAAGTTTGTCCATGAAGAAGCGGAGAAAGAATCCGAAGAACTTGGAAAAAAACGAGGATTGTTCCCCAACTATAAAGGGTCCGCAGTTGAAGCCAAAGGCAAGAAATTAAGAAACGCCACATTGACCACGATAGCGCCGACAGGCACTTTAAGCATGATAGCTTCGTGCAGTTCCGGCGTTGAACCGCTGTTTGCCGTGGCGTTTATAAAGACCGTAATGGACAACGACAAGCTTCCGGAAATAAACAGAAGTTTTTTAAAGGCCGCGCGCGAACGCGGTTTTTACAGCGATAAACTTATGATGAAGATCGGCGAAGAAGGGCATATCACGGATGACATGAAAGAAGTTCCTGAAGACATTAAAAAGACCTTTGTGACTGCGCACGATATAGAGCCCGTATGGCATATAAAAATGCAGGCGGCTTTCCAGAAGCATACGGACAACGCGGTTTCAAAGACCGTGAATTTTAAAAACAGCGCCGGCAAGGAAGATGTGCGTGAAGTTTATATGCTTGCGTATGAACTTGACTGCAAAGGCGTGACGATTTACCGCGACGGTTCGCGCGATGTCCAGGTTCTTACCGTTTCCACAAAAGACACTGCAGGCGCCAAAGTAAAAATTGCTGACCCTGATTCCATTTTAAAGCATGCCGACATAGAGCCCAGAAAAAGGCCTGATATCACCTTTGGACGTACGATTAAGATGAAAACAGGATGCGGCAACCTGTATGTAACTGTTAATGAGGATGAAGAAGGAATCTGCGAGCTGTTTACCACAATGGGAAAATCCGGCGGATGCGCCAGCGCCCAGGCAGAGGCAATATCACGCCTTGTGTCGGTTGCGTTAAGGGCGCATGTGAAACCCGATGTTATAGTAAAGCATTTAAGGGGAACACGCTGCCCGGCGCCCGCGTGGCAGGAAGGCGGAATTGTGTTAAGCTGCCCTGACGCGATAGGAATTGCAATGGAAAAGTATATTCATGAAAAGAGCGAAAATAAGGAAAAATTCGTATTCAAGAACACAATGGAAAAGACAATGGGAGAAACCTGCCCTGAATGCGGAACCACAATGGAACATGAAGGCGGATGCAATGTCTGCAGGGTATGCGGCTATTCCAAATGCCTTTAAAAACTAACGGAGACAATCATGAAGCATTCAGAGTATTTTGAAGGTAAAGTTCAGAGCTTAAGTATAACGGGAAAATTCGGAAATGCCACAGTCGGCGTGATAGAACCGGGGCAGTACACTTTTGGAACTGCCTCACAGGAAACAATGACAGTGGTGGAAGGGCAGCTGTCAGCCAGGCTTCCCGGGCGGGAGTGGAAAGTATATAAAAAAGGCGAAAGCTTTATTGTAGAACCAAAGGCGTCATTTGACTGCATGTGCGAAGAATCCGCGGCGTATATCTGTTATTACAGGTAATTACACGTTTGCCCTGAATAAATATAACCAAACACGGGGATATATTTGATTTAATTTACATTTCTGATTTATAGCTTAGTGTTACTGAATGCCAAAAAGAATGAGTCCGGGCGGAAATGTTTTGTGGTATAATCCCGTTATAAATTAAGGGAGGTAACAAAATGAGCGCAATGAAGGACGGGGAACTTCATCTTAAAAAGAATGAAAAAAGGGAATACCCAAGGCAGGCCATGGCTGTTCCTGTAAGGTATAAAGTGCTTTCTGCCGAAGAATCTGAAAAGGCCCTTTCCCGCCATTTTGACCCTGATATGGTTATGGTAAAAAATTATAAACACGGCGAAACCTTTGATGTCTCAAAAAACGGCGTATCCATGTATGTGAATGAAGAAATACTGTTAAAAAGCCACATGGCGGTCACAATGTACCTGTCTGTGCCGGGCATCTCCTGCAACTGCAAGGCGCTGGCCGAAGTGGTAAGAAGGGAAGCGAATACAGAAGGCGGCTTTTACGCCTATAAAATAGGCCTGCGATTTATCAAAATTATGCATCATAACCTTAAAAATTACACCTTTCTTAACCTGAATGACCTGCTGAACATTAAAGAACAGGGACTGAACGAACAGGGGAAACTATGACGGCTCCGGAAGAGGAAAAAGAAGGCGACCTGCTTTTTCCGCAGGAAAGGCGCGAGTATCCAAGACTTGCGGTAAATGTGACGGTGCGTTACAGGGTTCTTGGAAGCAGTAAAGAAGATATTGAACTTGCGAAAAAATTTAATCCTGAAGAAATTTTCAGGGAATTTGAAGAGGATGAAACGGTCAATATTTCCACTTCCGGCCTTTTAATGTACTGTAAGGACGCGATACCGGATAAAAGTATAGTGGCCGTGAATTTTTACATGCCGCTGCCGGGCCTGTCCTGCACCTGCAAGGCGCTGGCCGAAGCAATAAGGTGCGTAAAGATTAACGGAAGGTACATAACAGCCCTTAAATTTCTTAAAATAATCCACCACGACATGACCAAATACAAATACCTGACTTTAAATGAAATTCTTGCAATAAAAGGGATGGAAATAAAACTGGACTGAAGGCGGCGGCTCGGCAGCTTGGCAGCCCGGCGGCTCAGCTGAAAATAACCCGCGGTAATGGAATCAGATTTTTTTATTTAAGGGCTATATGTTTATGGGCTAATCCTTCTATTGAATCCATGGTAATTGTGTAATATAATAAAAATATGCATTTATACCACTCATACGGAGGTATTCAATGAAAGCAGTCATTCTTGCAGGCGGATTTGGAACCAGATTAAGGCCGCTTACCACCAATATTCCCAAACCAATGGCGCCTGTCATGAACACGCCGATGCTTGAACACATTATCAACCTTTTAAAAAAATACGGCATGACGGATATCACGATGATGCTGTATTTTCAGCCGGAAGTGATAACCAGCCATTTCAGGGACGGTTCTGATTTTGGGGTAAAGATTAACTACGTCACGTCGGAACAGGACCTTGGCACGGCGGGCTGCATTACGCTTGCCAAAGAAAAACTTAAAGACGACAGTTTTCTTATCATAAGCGGGGACGTTTTTACAAGTTTTAACCTTGGCGACGCGATTGAGAGCCACAAAAAGAATAAAGCCATAGCGACGATTGTCCTGACAAAATCAACCGACCCGTTAAGGTACGGGATTGTCGTGACGGAAAAAGACGGCAGGGTTGCAAAACTGCTTGAAAAACCGTCCTGGGGAGAGGTTTTCTCCGACACCATTAACACGGGCATCTACATATTTGAACCGGAAATATTTAAAAGCATTCCTGAAAACACGGATTATGATTTTGCAAAACAGCTTTTTCCGGACCTTCTGGCCAAGAAAAAAGCACTGTACGGATTTACCGGCGACGGCTACTGGAAGGATATCGGCACCCTTGCGGAATACAGGCAGGTGCATGAAGACATACTGAAAGGCGAAATAGAATGCGAAATAAAAGGCGAAAGGACCGGAAAAGTCGGGCGCGATATCTGGGTGGGGAAAAACGTCAAGATATCGCCAAAGGCGAAGTTCCGCGACGCGGTTGTAATAGGCAATAACGTCACAATTGAAGAAGGCGCGGAAATAGCAAGTTCCGTAATCGGCGACAACTGCTACATTGACAGCGGCGCCAAGATAGTAAAATCCATAATCTGGGATAATAATGTTATTGAAAAAGAAGCGGACATCAAGGAAGCGGTAATAGGCAGGAACAATAAGATAAGGTACAAGGCGTATATAGGCGTCGGCGTGGTAATTTCCGACGACTGCTTTATAGGCAAAGAGACAATTATAAAACCTGAAGTTAAAATGTGGCCGAAAAAAACCGTTGATGATTTTTCCGTTGTGTCAGGCTCCCTTATTTACGGCGAGCGCTGGAGCAACAGGCTTTTTGACATATACGGAATTACCGCGATGGCAAACACCGAAATAACCCCGGAAATAGGCGCAAGAATTGGCAGCGCTTACGGTTCCACGCTTAAGAAAGGTTCAACTGTGCTGATATCGCGCGATTATCACAGGGCTTCATTTATGATAGAGCGCAGCATAATCGCGGGTATTTTATCCACGGGGGTCAACATCCACGACTTCCGCATCATGCCGCTGCCGGTGACCAAATACGTTGCCAAGTCGCTGAAAGTGGCGGGCGGGCTTCACATAAGAAAGTCGCCGTATGACCCCAAGATGCTTGACATAAAATTTTTTGACAGCGACGGGATGGATATTGCGCTGGCGCAGGAAAAATCCATAGAAAACTCGTTTTTCCGCGAGGAATACAGGCGGGCAGAGAGCGATGATACCGGAATAATTTCATACCCGCCAAGGGCGCTGGAATATTATCAGGACGGTTTTATGAAATTTGTTGATGTTGAAAAAATAAAGGCGAAAAGGTTTAAAATAATAATTGATTATTCTTACAGCAATGCCTTGAATATTTTCCCTTCAATTCTTGGCGGGCTTAACTGCGATGTAATCGCGCTAAACGCCCATAATAACGAGAAAAAACTTACCCGTTCCGCCGAAAAATTTCAGCAAGACCTGGAAAACCTTGCGGATATGGTAAAAACGCTTAAAGCCGAAGCCGGAATTATGATTGACGCCGGCGCCCAGAAAATTTTTATTGTGGACGACAAAGGCGAACTGCTGCTTGAAGACAACGCGCTTATGACAATGGTAAAACTTTTCCTTTCGGACAACAAAGGCGCTGTTGTCGCCGTGCCGGTGACCGTGCCGGGCGTGTTTGAACAGATGGCAAAAGACGCGGGCGGAAAAACATTAAGGGTCGGGACAAGCTACCGCGCCATGATGACCGCCGCGAATTCCGGCAAAGCAAAGTTTGTGGCTGAAGAAAAAGGCGGCTATATTTTTTCCGAATTCCAGCCGGCTTTTGATGCCATGATATCCACGGTAAAACTGCTTGAATACCTTGCGAAATACGGCAAGCCGCTGTCCACAATAGTCGCGTCGCTTCCAAAGTATATAAAACTGACGGATACCGTGCCCGTGCCCTGGGATAAAAGGGGCGGTGTTATGATGGCGCTTGGCGAAATGAAGAAAAAGAATGATGTAAACGAGGTTGAAGGCATAAGGTTTACGGAAGGCGCGTCAAATGCGCTGATTATACCGGATAATGACAGGCCGTTCTTCCATATATATGTTGAAGGCGCAACCAAGGCGTCCGCCGCCAAATATATGCAGAAGCAGAAGGATATGCTGGTAAAGATTATCAAAGGGTAAAAGGATTGCCGGACAGCGGCATTCCCTTTAATAACGGCAAACCGAAAAAAATATAGAAAATAGCCGAAAAATGTGTATAATATAAAAACCTTTTTTTAACCTGCTTATTTAAAGTAATTCCGGGTAAAAAATCAGGATTAAACCTGAAAATCGCGGTTTTCGGGTTTGTGTTTATTTTCAGCCATATTATTATAGAAGAGACGGAGGAATTTTTAGTGGATGAAATTACGGTAATAGGCAGCATTAATATAGATTTCATGGTTAAAACAGAACGCATGCCGGAGCGCGGCGAAACAGTTGCCGGGGATAATTTTTACATACTGCCCGGCGGTAAAGGCGCAAATCAGGCGGTGGCAATAGCCAGGCTTGGAAAAAAAGTGAATTTTGTGGCCAAAAAAGGAAAAGACCAGTTTGCCGATACCGCAATGAAAAACTTAAATCACCCTAACATTAACCTTGAATATATGATAAATGATGAAGCGCTTTCAACAGGCGTCGCGCTTGTAAACACCACAGGGCAGAAAGGCAATAAGGTAACCTGGTTTACGGGTGCCAATGACAAACTTACTCCCGCGGAAATTGACCGCGCGGAAGAAGCCATAAAGCGCAGCAAAGCGGTTGTTGTATGCACGGAAATCCCGATACCCACAATTAAAAGGGCGCTGGAACTTGCGCAGAAATATAAAGTTAAAACCGTAATGAACGTCGGCAATGCGGGGACAAAGCACAGGGAAGAAATAAAAGAAGTCCTGCGCGGCCTTGATATAGTGATAATGAACGAGCGCGAAGGCGGCTACCTTACAAACAGGCTTATTTCCCACATGGAAACAGGGTCGCTTGCCGGCAATGAACTGCGCAAGCTTGGTGTTAACCACGTAATTATAACAATGGGAAAAGAAGGCACTTTGCTGGTAAACGAACACGGCTCCACCGTGTTTCACGGATACGGCGTTGAAGTAAAAGACACAGTGGGCGGGGGCGACGCATTTGTCGGCGCTGTAGCGTGCGCGATTGCGGACGGAAAGTTTGTAATTGACGCCATTGATTACGGCAACGCGGCCGGCGCCATAGTCACGCAGTCAATAGGCGCGCAGGAAGGGCTTCCTGACAAGGCGCAGCTTGACGCGTTCCTTAAAGAGCACCATAAGGCGGGCGGAAGTTATAAAAAATATACAGACACAATAAAGATGCTGGAAAACACGGCTCTTAATATGAGGATTAACATAATAAAAATGCTTGGATGCGCGTGTTCGGGCCATCCGGGCGGTTCATTATCCGCGGCTGATATTGTTGCGGTGCTTTATAAACACGTGATGAAAATAGACCCAAAAAATCCAAAATGGGAAGAACGCGACCGTTTTGTCCTTTCAAAAGGCCACGCCGCGCCCGCCCTATACACGGCTCTTGCGGAAGCGGGTTTTATAAAAGAAGAAGAACTGTGGAATTTAAGAAAAATTGACGGGGACTTATCCGGACATCCGGACATGAAAAAGACCCCCGGCGTTGATATGACAACCGGTTCGCTTGGACAGGGATTGTCAATTGCAAACGGAATGGCGCTTGCCGCGAAGCTGCAGAAAAAAGACAGCAGGGTATATGTGATGCTGGGCGACGGTGAAATTCAGGAAGGCCAGATATGGGAAGCGGCTATGTCCACATACACGCGCAGGCTTGATAATGTTTGTGCCGTGCTTGATTACAACGGGCTTCAGATAGACGGCAGCATTGGCCAGGTAAAAAGCGGCCTTGAACCCGTGGTTGAAAAGTGGAAGGCGTTCAACTGGAACGTGATTGAAATAGACGGCCACAATATAGAAGCAATAATGGAAGCTTTTGAAGAGGCAAAAAAGGTTAAAGGCATACCGACCATAATAATAGCAAGGACAATAAAAGGCAAAGGCGTTTCATTCATGGAAAGAAAAGTTGAATATCACGGAGCCGCGCCCAATGAGGCGGAGACGGAAAAAGCCCTTAATGAACTTGGAGGGTGCAGATGCAAATAAGCGCGAAACCCACATCAATGAGAAACACATACGGCGACACGCTGGTTAAACTTGGCGCGACGCACAAAAATCTTGTGGTGCTGGACGCTGACCTTGCAAAGTCCACGCAGACCGCGCGTTTTGGAAAAGCGTATCCCGACAGGTTTTTTGACATGGGAATCGCGGAGCAGGATTTGATGGGCACAGCGGCGGGCCTTGCGGCATCGGGGATGTCAGTGTTTGCTTCAACCTTTGCCATGTTCGGTTCGGGAAGGCCGTGGGAACAGATAAGAAATTCAATCTGCTATCCCAACCTTCCGGTAAAGATAGCGGTTACGCACGCCGGAATATCGGTCGGCGAAGACGGGCCCACGCACCAGGCGTGCGAGGACATTGCCATAATGAGAGCGATTCCAAATATGAAAGTGATTGCCCCGGCTGATTCGGTTGAGGCGGAAAAAATAGTTGAATACCTTGCGGATTATTATGATTCGCCGGTTTATTTAAGGCTTGCAAGGATGAACACGCCGGTGGTATTTGATTCAAACTACAAATTTGAATTTGGAAAAGGAATAATCGCGGAACAGGGCAGAGATGTAACCGTTATAAGCACGGGTGTGATGCTGTTTAAGGCGCTTGAAGCGCATAAGCTGCTTGCGTCAGACGGGATATCGGCGGAGATAATACATATGCCGTCAATAAAGCCGGTTGACGCGAAGATGATATTGGAGTCCGCGGGAAAAACACGCAATGTAATCACGATAGAAGAACACAGCATAATAGGCGGGCTTGGATCCGCTGTGTGCGAAGTGCTGGCAGAAAACCTTCCTGCAAGGGTAAAAAGGATAGGCATGACGGACCGGTTTGCGGAATCAGGCGAGCCTGAAGCGCTTTTCAAAAAATACGGGCTTACCGGAAACAACATTGCATCCGAAGCTAAAAAGCTTCTTAACAGATAAAACAGAAAGAATTTTATAAGGAGGGTTTTTAATGAGAAAGATTCAGTTTGTTGCTGTTTTAACATTCGCGCTTTTAATCCTGGCGGTATGGCAGATATGGCCGCCGCTGGACATTAAAGACGCGGAAGGAAATGTAACAAAAAAAGGGGCAATAAAACTTGGGCTTGACCTTCAGGGCGGCATGCTTTTAAAACTTGCCGTGGATGACACAAATCTTCCGGAAAACATAAAACTGGAAGAAGCCGTGTCGCGCGCCCTTGAAATCCTGCGCAACAGGATTGACGCGCTTGGCGTTGCCGAGCCTTTGATTCAGAGGGAAGGCGATAAATACATAGTAATTCAGCTTCCCGGTATTAAGGATACAAACCGCGCCCTTGATATTATTGGAAAAACCGCGCTTCTTGAATTTAAGCTTGTAAGCGAAAGGTATAAAATTACCGAAATGACCGACGCCGACGGCAATGTTGATCCCTCTAAGGTTCCGGCAGAAGTGATGGTCCTGGATGGCAAGGAAGGCGAACGTTATGTGATAGAGAAAAAAGACCTTATTACAGGCGCTGACCTGGTTGACGCGAAAGTGCAGATGGGACAGTACGGCGAACCGGTTGTCGGCTTTAAATTATCCCCGGCCGGCGGAAGAAAGTTCGCGGAAATAACGGGCGACAATGTAAACCGTAACCTGGCAATTGTACTGGATGACAAAGTATATTCCGCGCCTGTCATAAAAAGCAGGATAAGCGGCGGCGAAGGCGTAATAGAAGGCAACTTTACAATTGACACTTCAAAGGACCTTGCGCTTATATTAAGGGCCGGTGCTCTGCCTGCGCCTGTTAAGATAGTTAACAAGCAGATAATAGGGCCGTCAATGGGTGCGGACGCCGTTAAAAAAGGAATGATGTCCATGTTTATCGGCGCGATTCTTGTTGTTCTATTCATGGCAATTTATTACGGCGTGTCAGGTATTATTGCGGACTTCGCGCTTGCGCTTAATCTTATTTTTATTTTTGGCGTGCTTGCAGCTTTAAATGCAACGCTTACGCTTCCGGGTATTGCCGGTATCACGCTTACGCTGGGTATGGCGGTTGACTCCAACGTTCTGATTCTTGAAAGGATAAGGGAAGAGTTAAGGACAGGAAAGACTATCCGGGCGGCAATTGACGCCGGGTATAACAGGGCGCTTTGGACCGTTATTGATTCACATGTAACTTCGCTTATCACCGCGGCAATACTGTTCCAGTTTGGCACCGGCCCTATCAGGGGTTTTGCGGTTACCATGTTCTGGGGCATCACAATAAGCCTTTTCACGGCCTTCTTTGTAACGAAGGCGGTTTTTGATTTAAGAAAAAATTATAAAACCTTAAGCATATAAGGAGCGCAAAAATGATCGAGTTCATGAAAAATACGAAATTTGATTTTATCGGCAAAAGAAAGATTGCTTATGTGATTTCAATAATACTTATGCTTAACGGTTTTTACGGAATATTCAGGATAATTACAGGAACGGCGAATATGGGCCTTGATTTTACCGGCGGTTCAACGGTGCAGGTAAAGTTCAGCGCGCCTATGACTGTTGCCAAAATAAGGGAAGTCATGACGGAAAATCAGTTCCATAAAGCGGTTATTCAGCAGGTTGGAACTGCGGACAGCAATGAGTTTATAATCAGGATAGGCGTAAAGGACGCGGAACCGGGGCAGGCGGAACAGAAAGTTTTATCTGTTCTTACGGCCGGAACCGGGGATAAAGGCATTACAGCACCGGGCACCAGCGAAGTGGGGCCTGTTGTGTCGTCGCAGTTGAAGGAAAAAGCTTTTCTTGCGGTTTTCTGGGCTTTGGTTGGAATACTTTTATATATCTGGATAAGGTTTAAGTTTAAATTTGCCGTGTCCGCCACCCTGGCGACTTTTCATGACGTCATCGCGGTAATAGGTATTCTTGTGTTATTTAACAAGGAAATAGACCTGCTTGTTGTAACGGCCCTTCTGACGCTTGCCGGCTACTCCCTTACCGACACTGTTGTTGTTTTTGACAGGATAAGGGAAAATATGAAGAATATACTTAAACAGCCGTTAAATGAAATAATTAATTCCAGCATTAACCAGGTTTTAAGCAGAAGCATAATCACGTCTTTAACCACAATGTTTGTGGCTGCGGCGCTTTTGTTCTTCGGCGGAAACGTGCTGTTTAATTTTTCCTTTTCCTTTGTGCTGGGCATAATCCTTGGCGTATATTCATCCGTGTTTGTGGCAAGCCCGATAGTATACGACTGGGAAATGTTTGAAAAAAAGAACAGGACGGTAAAATAGAAGCGGTTTTGTTTTAACCGCTTAAGGGTTTTAACCGTGCAGATATTTTTAATTATGGTTCTGTTAATAATGCAGCCGGCTGTTTACTTTATAAAAAACAGCCGTGCTGCTTTTCTTTTTCTGGCGGCCTGCGGTGCCGGCATATTTGCCGTAATGCGCGCGATGGGGATTGGCGGCGCCTATTCCTTAATATTTGTTTTCTTTTCTTTTGCCGCGGATATTTTAATTTTCAGAAGCGGTGAAGCTTCCGTTTTTAAACTTTCCGACATTCTGCCGCTTTTATTATCCGGCGCTGTCTTTCTGCTTGCGGCAAAAATTGCCGCGGCCGGATTGTTCGCGCCGGTTTTTGGCGCGGGCAAAGCATTACTGCCGGCAGCCGCTGTTTTTCTTTGCCTGTACTGCGCGGCGCTGATGATTGCCGCCGTAAGGGGGAAAGAATGAACGGAATTTTTGCGGCTGTTGCGGCTGTTGCGGCGGTTCTTGGCGCGTATTTTCTTTTTTACAAGGGCGATAAAAAAGGTTTTCTTATAATGTCCGCTTTAATGATAAAAGCCGGAATAATATGTGCCATTGCCGCGCCGGTGCGGCCCGCTGTTCAGTATACGGCGTTTATGGCGGGAATACTGTACTGCCTTTATTTTCTTGCGGCCGGAACTGACAGGATAAAAGTTTCCGGCAAAGAGTATTATATTACGGCGCTTGTTTTAATATTATCACTTGTGTTTTTTCAGGGATGCGCGGGAAAACCGGAAATGCCGGCAATAAAAGGCGAGATAAAGCTGGATTTCACCCCGGGCGAATTATACGTTTCACAGGATGACGAGCTTATCGCGGGAAGCCAGACAGGCACAACCGTAAAAGTATTCGGAAGCGATTTAAAGGAAAAGTACGCTTTTCAGGCGGGCGCTTATCCGTGCGATATAATCAAGCAGGACAAAAAAATAATCACATCCGACAGGCTTTCCGGCACGGTCACAGTTTACGATACCGTTTCAAAGGAAGTGTATTCTGTTTCAACCGGCGGCCAGTATCCGTCTGCTGTGGCATATGACTCAAAAAAAGGATTAATTTATGCGGCCAATATGGGGTCTTCATCCGTATCCGTAGTTGACACGGCTCAGAAGAAAGTTACCGGAAAGATTGAATCCGGAAGGTGGCCTTCGGCGTTATTTTTATCCCCGGACGGCAGATACCTTTACATCGCGTGCAAATACACAAATACAATAGAAGTGGCGGAAACTGAAAAAAGGCAGATAGTGTTTACAAGGGCGCAGACAGGCACATCGCCCGTTGCCCTGCTTTTGCTTAACAAAAGGGAGCTTGCCGTTGTCAATGAATGGGAGTATTCATACAACGGCAAAGGAAGCGTTACGGTTTTTGACATGGAAAAATACAGGATAACAGGCAGCATGATTGTGCCGGGAGGCCCTTTTGGCGGCGCGGTTTCAAGAAGCAAAAGGCACATATTTTTAAG
>JAKQNO010000070.1 GCA_029565735.1 bacterium | reverse complement strand
TATTCAATATATTCAGGGGGCATTATGCCGGTTAAATTTTCAGAAATTGCAATGGCGCCGCGCCGCATGTATTTATTCAGGTATATGGATATGGCTTTATCTTCCTTATTCTTTATTGCCAAAGGAAGGTATTCACTTGCTTTAGCTTTTGGGTCGGTCTTTTCCTCTTTAGTTTCATTAAAAATAACGACATTTATCCCGTGCGTTTTTTCAAGGCGCCAGGCATGCCATGAAAGATAATTTTTGCCTCCCAGATCGCCGTACGGCTGATAATAATTTCCGGAAAGGTTAATAAGCTGCATGCCAAAAGCGCAGGAAGCAGCCAAAAGCATTAGTATTAATAAGATTATTTTTTTCATGGATGCATTATACCATAAACAGAAGGTCAGAGGATTGGAAGGTCGGAAGGTCGGAGGGTCGGAGGGTCGGAGGGTCGGCAAAAACAATACAAAAACCTAAATCAACTGCCGCGGGCTAAAGACCCGCGTCTACCAAATCATAACCTAAATCTAAATCGACTGCCGCACCCTAAAGGGTGCGCCTATCCCGACTGCTTCGGCTCGCAAGCTCGCTTCATTGCCGGGATTTCCGCTTCGTAGAGCTCTCTCCAACCAGATCCAAACCCAGCTGCCATCATTCCGGGGCTTTAATTAATTGCATTCCCGGATAGTAAAAATTTAAAACACCTTCGTATGACCAGCCTTTTAACGCAAGCATATGAGCGCCTGCCAGGCACAGCCCGCAGCCGTGGCCCGCGCCGCGGCCTTTAAGGATAAAACTTGTGCCTTTTTTTAAAACCGTGAATTTTCTTGAAGGCATGTCAGACCAGCGGTATTTTTTGCCGTAAGCGGATATAAACTTTTCAAGGGGAAATTCAACGGTGTTTTTTTTGTCTTTTATAAGAAGCATCCGCACATTGCCGCCGGGGGTTAAATCTTCGGCGGACATATCAATATTACCTTTAAGATGAATACCTGTTTTTTCCTTAACCAGGCTTTTTACAGATGACGCCTTAATCTCTTTTTCCCACCTGTAAAAAACGTGCGATTTACAAAAATCAACCCCGCCGGCCCCGCATTTTATAACGCCCGCGGAATCATTGTTGCCGCCCCAAATATTACCCGGCGGTTCTGTTTCGCCGCCGCAGCATCCGGAAAAATATATATCCGCAGGATTTCCTTTTTTATCAGCAATTATAACCCCGTGCGTGGCTTCTGCGGCCTTGGTATTGCTGTCTCTTTTAAGCTGCACCCTTCCGTTAAGCCTTTGGCAGTGCGTAAGGTCGCACAGGTCATAATAACCGTGCCTTTTTAAATTTTTCAGCGCGTAGGTCCTGATGGCAATTGCCAGCGCTTTATCCGATTCAGGGCTTGAATAAAAGCCTTCAAGCTCCCCGTCAAGGCTTGCGGACACGTAATCTTCCGGATCCATTTCAACAATAATACCCGCTTCTTTTTCATCCTTCGGCACAAAGAACATCACTTTACCTTTATATATATAACTTTTCCCATTCAGGCGTATTTCATATTCACCATATCTGCCGGAATTTAAGAAATATTGGTTTGTTATTTTCTTTTCATTATTATATATAACTTCAATATTATCCCCTTTCACATACCGCACTTTTACTTTTTCAACGCCGTTTAACTGCAGCGCTTCCAGGGATTCAGGATGATAGATATTCAAAACCCTTACCTTAAGCGTCTGGGCGCATAAAGGGACATACATAAAAACCAAAACCGCCGCCGCCAATAATACCCTCATTTTTTCACCATAATTTTAAAACTGACCGAATCTGACGCGCCCGTGTCATCCTGCACCGTCAGTTTATAACTTCCCGGTTTTGGCTTTATGTATAAGATATTATCCGTTATCTGTTTATTAACCGCGTCCCCGTTTAACAGCCAGATACCCCCTGTTGCCCCTGACGCAAACGACGCTTTCAGCGCTATTTTCTGAAAATCCTCGGGAATGCCCTCTGTTATAAAATATGTGCCGCCGTTTTCAGGGCTTGTTATCTTTGGTTTTAATGCCGCATCCTGCGGAATTTCTTCCGGGTCATAAGCAGGCACGGTTTCAATATGCCGCCCCCTTTCTTTCAGATATGCCGCTATATCAGCGGGCCATATTTCCGCCGTGTATGAACGGTACGCGCTGTCAGGTAATTTAAAAGAGCCGGGATTTGCCCTTAAGCCCGTCTTTTTATTCACATATATCTTTTTATGAATAGCACACGCGGGCTCTGTGTTAATACCCTTAATATAAATATCTTCCTGCGTTTTTTTGCAGTACGGCCCTGCCGGCTGGCCGGACACCGCGCATATTTTTCTTTCCCCTATATCCGCCGGCGGGTCAAACCACACATCCCTGTTTTTTGTCAGGTAGTTAAATATCTCTATCACTACAGGCGCGGCTGCTTTTATTCCCACAAGCTTAAAGGAAGGCGAAGCATCGGCGTTTCCAAGCCACACACCCACGGTGTAATCGGGATTGTACCCCACGCACCACGCGTTTCCATAACCGAAAGATGTGCCTGTTTTAAACGCCACCTTTCCCCTTGAATGCGTGAATTCCCACGCCTGCGGAAGGTCGGGCCTGACCGCTTCGGCCAGCATCTGCGTTATCATATAAGCCGTGCCCGCGGAAAACACCCTTACAGGGCTTGCCTCTTTTTCAGGATCAGAAGAGGTATAATTAAGCTTCTGCAGAATTCCCTTATTCGCAAGCGAGCAGTACATTGACACAAGCTCTTCAAGACTGACCGGATATGCCCCAAGCGCGGCGGCAAGCCCCGGGTCTGCGTCTTTTCTTTTCATGTCATAAAAACCGTTTTTTCTTAAAAAACCCATAAGCCCGTTTTGCCCAAGGCTGTATTCAAGGTGAACCGCGGTGCTGTTGTATGAACGCGACAGCGCGTCAAAAGCGGTCACCAAACCGGAAAATTTGCGGTCAGAATTAACGGGCGAATACCCGTCGTAATCCCTTGGAATGTCATACAGTATCTTTCTTGGCGTTATCATTCCATGCTCCGCGGCCATCGCGTATACAAACGGCTTTAAGGCGGAACCCGGCGAGCGCACAATTGAAACTCCGTCAATCTCGCCGCAGTGGTCTTTGTCGTCAAAATCAGGCGAGCCCGCGTAAGCCACAACATTCATCGTGCGGTTGTCCACAACAATCACCGCGCCGTTATAAACGCCGTATTCCTTCAGTTCCCTTGATGCAAATTTAAGCCTGTATTCGCACATTGACTGCAGAGTTTCATCTATAAAGTATTTTCTTATGTAGCCGCTGTCAGGCAGCCTTTTATTTACAAGGTGCTGAAGCCTGTACGGATTTTTATACCGCCTGTCAGGGACAGGCTCTGCTGACGCGGCCTGCACTCCTTCCCCGAATATTTTGCCGATTCTTTCTATCACTTCATCCCTTGCGGCTTTTGCCCTGTTTGGATTGCGGTCAGGCCGCAGTGAATTGGGCGATTTTGGAAGCGCGATTAAAAGCGCGGCTTCCGGAAGGGTAAGGTTTATGGGCGGTTTGTTAAAATAGAGGTACGAAGCGGCGGCAACGCCTTCAATATTGCCCCCCATGGGAATATTATTCAGGTACATTTCCAGTATCTCTTTTTTTGAAAACTTTATTTCCAGCTGAGAAGCCCTGAATGCCTCTATTATCTTGGCGCCTAATGTCCTTTTTCTGGGCTCTAAAAGTTTGGCAAGCTGCATCGTGATTGTGGAGCCGCCGGAAACGACGCGCATATTTGTGACATTTAAAAATGCCGCCCTTGCCACGGCAAAAGGGTTTATGCCGGGATGAAAATAAAACATTTTATCTTCGTATTCCACGGCGCCGCGCTTTATGAATTCCGGCAAATCTGAAAGTGGAGTTTTAATCCTGTACATTCCGGACGGCGAAAGGCTTAACCTTAAAAGCCTGTTTTCCTGCGTGATATGAAGCACTGAATAGTCGTCCTGAAGCCTGTAAAGTGGCAGCGGGAAAATAAAATCCAGAAAAAACCAAACGGCCGCGGGCAGAAGCGCCGCGGCCGCTGTTATCAGTACCGGCCTATTTTCCGGTTTTGTCAGGAATTGCTTCAGGCGATACAACAAGGTATTCTTTTTCATAGGTCTCCGCTTTTATGTCCGGATCATACATTGCTTCCGCGAAAATGTTGGGTATTGTGTACTTGCCCGGCGTGACAGCCCTGACAGCGTAAGAGAATGTGACTTTTCCGGAAAAACCGCCCGTGAACAGCAGTATTCTGTCGTCGCGGATGTCCTGATACTCAAGCGCCATATCGGATGCCGGTGTGAATTTTAAGAAACCGCTTGTCCTTAACCTTGGATTTTCTATTTCAAAACCGGCGGACAGCATGTCCACCACAATCACATTATCAAGCGGCCTGCCGTTTAAGGCTTCAAGTTCCACGGATACCACTATCAATTTTCCCTGTACGACGTTTGTCAGGTTAATCTCTTTGCCGTTTTCGTCAAAATATTTCCTTGAAACCTTAAGCCCGTTCGCGTAGGTCTTTTCCCTTTTTACAAGCGGCGTGCCTTCGGTATAGAAGTTGTAATACAGCGGCGTTTCCCCGCTGTTTTTAACCATAAATTCCTTCCACGCGTTTTTGGTGTCGGAATAAAAACCTTTGCCTTCGTCCTTTATCGTGCTTAACTTTTCGCCGTTTACGTACAGGTCCGCGCTCATTTCACCGCTGCGGCCCGGCAGGTTGTTTATTTCCGCAAGGCCCATTAAAGCCCACGCGGTTTCCTGCGTGCTGCCGAAAGAGCCGTCTTCACGCACCCTGTCTATAAGCAGGTTTTCGGTTATTTTGGTGCGCGCGGTTTCTTTTGCTTCGGCCTGCGCCGCGGCTTTTAAATACATTCCAAGGTTCCTGGTATAGGAATTAAACGATTCGCTTAATTCCCTTATCATGTATTTGGATTTGAAATCTTCGTACAGGACCATTTTTGCCGCGTCCCTGTTATCCGCGTAGGAAAATGACATGGAAAGCAGCATCTTATCGGATTCTTCCGTGCCTTCAATAAATCTTTTGGAATCCTTGTAAATAAGCCCGCCCTTTATCATAATGTCGCGCTGTTCCGTGCCGGGCAGATACTTTGTCTTTTCAAGCTGTTTCGCGAATTCCTTCATTGCCGCGCTTACCTTTTTATCCTTCTTAAGATAAAGCATATACAGGCTTTCAATGTAATTCATCTTTTTGGTGTCCGGCCTTCCCGCCAGTGCCTGTATATACATCCTGTAAATATTATTTGAAGTTTCGTATTCGCTTAATTCCTGGTTATACGCCCTGCGGTCAAGGCGGCCCTGCTGCGGCGCCGGTTCTTCCGGATTCTGCTTTATGCCAAGTCTGTCAAGCACCCTTGTGTACAGGTCATCAGGCACGTTATAACCCTGCCTTTTTGCCTCAACAAGGAAATGCGCCGTGTACAGCGATACATACCTTGACGCGCCGCTGTTCCCGCCCGGCCAGTAAGTAAGCGTTCCGTCAGCCATAACAAACTTGTTAAGTTTCTTTATTCCTTCTTCAATATACGCGTCCGCGTTTGCGGCGTAATCCTTTATCATCCACTGCGTGACGCCCAATTCCTTAAGATACAGCATCGGGAATACGGATGACACGGTCTGTTCAAGGCAGCCGTAAGGATAGCGTATAAGGTATTCAAGCGCCGGCGCGTATTCCGCCAGCCTGCTCTTGGAAACAAAAAGCCTCACTTTTTTTCCGAACTTGATGTATTCAGACGGGATTTTTCCGGAAATTTCCTTTCCGGGTTCTATCTTTCCGCGCATGACTTTTGTTTCAAGGTGCGCCGCGGGCCTTACGCTTAGTTCGCGCTTTACCGACATTTTCTGGCCGTTGCCCGAAACATTAATGTCAAGTTTCGCGGCTCCGGCTTCCTTTAAGGCTTTGCCGGAGAAAGTTATTTTCTTTTCTTTTTTATTCTCAAGGTATATCTGCGTCCCTTCGCCTTTTGCGACAGTCAGCGGTCCTTCCGTGTTAACGTTTGCGGTGAAAGTGCCGGAATAACCGGTGTTATTGTAAATCCTTACCGGCATTTCAAATTCGTCAAGCAGCGCCAGAAAGCGCGGCAGGTTGGGGGTAATTACAATAGGATCAACGATGTTTACGAACCTATCAGCGGAGCCAAACAGGCCGCCGTCCACCGCCATTACCATTATCCTTGCCTTGCCGTTAAAGCGCGCGGTTTCAAACTTATAACTTACTTCGCCGTTCTCGTCAGTGTAAAGTATTCCGGAGAAACGGGCAAAAGATTCCACCCTTTTGGCAATTACGGGATTTAAATGTTTCTGAAGCGGTTCATAATAGTCGCCGCCTATGGCGCGCTTTGCCGCCGCTACGTCGGTTAATACCTTGTTCATTATCGAATAGCTTTTTGTCTCAAGCGCTTTTTTCCTGTAATAGTATTCAAGCGGGTCCGGAGTTTCAAACCTTATTATCTGAAGTATCCCTTCATCCACAGCGGCCAGCACGACTGCCGCGCCCGCGTTTGCCTTTCCAAGTTTCACCTTTACGTTAATGCCGTCTGTCGACATAACCTCTTCGCCGCATATTATTTTCGGCGCCAAATCCTTGGCGGAACGGTTTATGTTAACCGTTGCGATGCCGGCCGACATAAACGGAAGCGAAGTGTACTTTTCTTCAGGTTTTCTTACAGCCATTACATTCAAATAAACATTCGGCAGATATTCGTCTTTGACGTCAAAATAAACCACAGCGCTGCCGTTTTCAAGTTCAATATATTTTTCCGCGAACACTTTTTCCCTTTCAATGGTCACGTACGCGCGGCCGGAAAAAGGGGCGTTAATGACGGCCTTTAATTTGTCTCCCGGCAGGTATTTGTCCTTATCAAGCACAATTTCAACCCTGTCCGCCTTTGTCATGTCGTATGTGGTATATCCCGGGCCGCTTACGTTAAGCGTAATCCCCGTCCGCATCCCCTGCTCGCTTCCGGCGTATATCGTGTATTCGCCCTCTGTGTCTGCGTCAAATTCAATCTGCGCCCTGCCGTTGATATTCACGGCTTTGTTCATAACCACTTCGCTGTAGTTGGACGAAGCGTAGTAATCCCTGTTCCACCTGTTCCTGCGGAACATTGAATACCATACAGTGCGCTTTACCAGCACCTGCACGTCTTTTATGTTCTCTTCCAGCCCTTCGCTGTTTACGGCCGCAAGGTCAATTACGACCTTGTCGCCCCTTTTGTAAACCTTGCGCTCGTCATGTACCTTGGCGCCAAGGTAATACTTATAAACATGCACCGGAATCCTTTTCATGGTTCCGACAGCCCTTCCGCCGTCGTCATACACTTCCGCGTAAACTTCCGCCATTAAAGCGGACGGTGGAAGCACAGCCCCGGGTATCTTCACTTCATAGTCAAAATTCCCTATCTCATTTAATTTTTCAGTGCCAAGCCTTTCCGTCCTTGCGTCATAAGACCTTTCCGGATCATTGAAGACGTACCCTTTAAACGAAGGGTGCGTGAACGAATGCTGCACAAATTCCACCTGCGCGTTCACTTTATTGCCCGCGGCCGGCGGCCCGAACATCTGATTTGCCTTTACCCTGAACCTTAACGGCTCTCCGGGAACAAGCGATTCTTTATCCGCGGTGATTGCCACGTTTATTTTGTCGGGTATAAACTCTTCTATTTTGATTGATGTGTTTCCTATGTTGCGCCTCTGTGAATCCGGCACAATTAACTGCACGGAATATTCGCCTGTCTGCGCCCCAAGGGATATGGGCACTTCAAACACGGCCATCCCTTTCGCGTTTGTCTGAATTTTCTTTACATAAAAATTCCCGCCCTGCGGGTTGTGAATGACGCATTCCACAAACAAAGGCGGCGGCGTTGAATTGCCGTTGCCCCTTACTATGGCCGTTATAAACGCCTTTTCACCCGGCCTGTAAAGGCCCCTTTCGGATGTTAAAAAACCCTTTAATCCGTACTCCCCGTTTCTTTCGCCGCCGGTATCAAACAGGTAATTGTTTGTCATGTCCGCGCCAAGCTGAAGATAGGAAAAATCCTCCCCGTTTTCCGCAAGTATCAAAAACGGGTCAAACTCATAGAAATTCTTGTTATAGTTGTCAAACTGCGCGCGCCCTTCCGCGTCAGTTGTCAGCTGTTTTATCACCTGGTTATCCCTTGACATAAGCTTTACGGTGACTCCCTGCATGGGATTAAGTTTATTGACCGACACCGCTTTTACCAGAAGCGTGTTGTCATATACCTTTGCCATAAGCCCTATGTCGGTGCAGCGGACGGTCTTTCTTTTTGTATCGTATGTTCGCTGGTCGCGCAGTTCCACAAAGAACACGCCTTTAAAGGGCTGGTCATTTAAGCTTTTCATATTTATGTATTCGGTCTGTTCCTTATTAATCGTCCCGCCTGTTATTTCGTGCGTCGTATCAAATACGCGTTTTCCCGAGTTATAATAACTTCCGCTGCTTAAGTAATAGACAAGGTTATTCTTAAAGACCTTGTTGACGCTGACGTAAAAACTGTCCAGGTTCATTGCTTTTACCGCTATGTTCATGGAACCGTTCGGCGAAAGAATTTCGCCCTGTTCGGCAAAATCGCACATAGAAGGCATATCCCTTAAAGTAACGCTGCGCGAGGTGTCATCATTCATGTATTCGCCGGTTTTTGACACAATTCCTTTGGAAATCATTACCTGATACGTGACATTGGGCTGGAAATCGCCTTCAAGCATGGCAAACCTGTATTCGGTGGAAACTTTGTATTCCATCACTTCAGGTTCTTTGCCGAAAGAAGCCGGTTTTATAACCGTTACATGTTTTTTTACCTGTTCGTCCGTTATAGGCATATTAAAACCTATGGCCACAGAACTGCTTCCTTCGGTATGCCACGGTATGACTTCAGTGACGCTAAGGTATTCTTTTGAAGGAATGGATATTTCATTTACATACTCTTCGTTCATGGCATTCTGGCATTCCGTGCATGTAAGCCCTTTATCAATAACAACCCTGATGCTCTGGCTTTCATAAATCCTTTTAAAATCGCGTATTTTTATGTAATACCTTGTGGGCTGGTCGGACTTTTCAAGCGAATATTCAACCTTTGACTGGCTTGTACCCTTTGAAGTAATCACTTTCTTAAAAGCGGACATGCTTTGTTTTAATTCCTGTTCATCCACCGGATAGTTGAAGTTAATCTCCCCTATCAGTTCTTTTTCAGTGTTGGTAATTACGTCCCTGTTAAAGAAATACCTGTGGTCAACAACCTTTAAAAGCGGGGTGTTGAACAAAGCTTTCTTTCCGCCCGTTATTTTCTTGCCAAGCGCGGTAAAATTTTCTGTGTTGACTTTTACCGTGTAAAACGTGGCGGGCGGCAGAGGCGCGTCGGGCTTGAACACTATTGTTTTCTGATTCTGAAAATCGTATGTGCCTTTTATTTCAGGGGATATTTCAAGAAGTTTTACCGCGGCGTCTTCATCCTTTAGTTTTACCGGCGCGCTGAATTCCGCCCTTATGACAACGCTTGTGTCAACTTCGCCGTTGGGAGAAATATCAGCCACGTTTATAAAATACTTCCCGTTAATCGCGCTGAATAACATTTTAAACCCGAAGAGGGCAAGCACAACAGCACCCGCGATTAAAAGTTTTTTTCTTTTATTCTTTATTCCTTTTACTTTATCCGCCGCAGCCGGCGCGAATTTGTCCCTGATAAACCCGAAAAAACTTTTTATTTTTTTCCATATAAAACCAAAAATCCTTGCAAAAAAAGCGGATACTTTAGCCCAAATCATTCCAAAGAAAGAACCAAGTTCCTCCATATACCTGTATATATAATAGGAAAGGAGCGGGATGATATAAAACATTATTAAACTGTTGATATTGGCGTTAAGGTTTCCCATATATTTGTTTTTGAACCATCCAAGAAAGAAATAGACGGCTATAAATACAAGGATACCTTTGGCAAGCTCGCGGATTTTTCCCCATTTGGAAACCCTGAACCGCCCAATTAAATAACACAATATGCCAAGCAGCACAATTGTAGGGATGCCGTGCAGCATGCGCCTTATTTGGTACACCAGGTCATTAAAAACGTTGTAAACCTGATAGTTTAATTTCGGAATAAGAAGATGCGCAAGATAAGGGATGACAGCGAAGAAAAGAAGAAGCCTGCCGACAAACAACAGTTTTTTTATAAAGCCTGACGAAATACCTTTTGGCATATAAAACCCTCCGAGGATTATTTTTGAGATTATATCACAGTAAAACTTTATTTTTTATAATTTTTTAACGCATATCCCTAATTGCGCCCAAAACCTTTCACTTACCACATATTGTCGGTTTCTTTTATTAAAAGGTTCCTGTGAATAAACATAGGTATAAGGTATTTTAAAACAACAGGATATTTTTTCAGCATTTTTAAAAAAAGCCGTATGTCAATTGTATGAAATTTTCTTCCTGTAAAGTATCCGCCTAAAAACAACAGGGCTTTTTCCGGGTATCCTGAACATTTTTTTGCCAGATACTTCAGTTCCATGCGCGTAAAATTTGATTTTTTCATATCTTTTTCATATTTTGACATACTGTTAACGCCTGTCTTCAGGGACAATACTGCCGCTTCAGCGGATAACTTCGCGCTCATCAGCGCCCCATATATTCCCGCCAAAGATACAGGATTTACAGCACCGGCAGCATCGCCAATAAGCGCAACCCTTCCAAAAACAATTTTTTTCTTAAGCCCGCCGGCAGGAATTTTCCCTCTTACAAATTCATGAATTTTCCGGTCCCCGCCTGTAAATCTCTTATTTATAAAATCACACAGTATTGTTTTATCCGAAACGCATCCCCCAATATTGGAATAACCGCTTTTTTCAAAATTCCAGAAATAATAAGGCGAAAGGCTGTCATAGTAAAAGCCAAGAAATTCACTGCGTTTACATGCTCCCGGAACACCGTTTTCCTTAATCCTGTACTGCGCGGCGGGAAGCCATTTATTCTTTTCAGGCGAAAAAAAAGAAGCGCATAAAGATTCCGGCCCGTCCGCGGCTATAAGATACTTCCCTTCAAATACGCCGCAGGAAGTTTTTACCGTGACTTTTTCCCGGTCCTGAAAACAGGACAAAACAGGAGTTTTCAGCAGTATTTTTACCCCGGATTTTTCCGCAAGACAGCACAAATATTTTTCAAAAGCACCCCTGTTAAGAAGATAACCTTGTGAATCAACCTCCATATAATTATCATCAGGATAATATACACGGTAACCTTTGACCTTTGAATCAATATACGAAGGATGATAAAATCCGGAATCATGAAGGCTTTTTTTGCTTACCGCTTCACCGCAGCATACAGGATACCCAATTTCTTTTTTCCTTTCTATTACGCACACTTTAAACCCGGCCCGCGAAAGATAAACAGAACAGGCAAGGCCGGCAATACCGGCACCTGTAATTATAGCGTCATACAGGGTATATTCATTATTATCCTTATCGGGACAACGCTGATTATTAATAAGCATTTTATGCTGTATTTATGGTATTTTCAGAAGAAATTTAATGGTATTTTCAAGGGCGTCAGTGTCAATTGCCGTGTCTTTGCACGGCCCAAAAGGGCGTTTGTTGGGTATTCCCACAACAGTTATGGAACCGGGCGTATCGGCCATTCCCGCTATAAGGTCGCGCTCGCACGCGACACCAATTACCGCGTCCGGTTTTATCTTTTTTATCATCTGCCGCGCGGATGACCCGCCTGTCGCGTTAAAAGATGTGACTTTGTATTTTTCCGTAATTTCGCCGGCTTTTACGCGCGTATCTTTATCAAGGCAGCGGGGCAGTAAAACAAGAAGGTTCTGGCTTTTGAATTTTTTGCGGGTCGCGTACACAAGGGAGTTATTTACCTTTACCATTGAATGCGCAAGCCTGTCTTTTGACACCCCGAAAACAGCCCCTGTCTTATACACCAGCGGATATATCCATTCTATATGAAGCCCTTTTTTTCGGGCAAACGGCAGCGCCGCGACATTAAAACTTACGGATATAAGAAGCAGAAAAGACCATAAAAAAATAAAGCCAAAAACAACAATAATCGCCTTCATTACAATAAGGTCAACAACAGGGTCCCACTGCGCAAGCCTTGGTGAAATCATATAATATACAATCATTGCCCCGACGGTTAAAATAAGCAGTGAGGCAAAATAAAAAGATAAAAAAAGTTCTTTCCCTTCTTTAATCTCTTTTTCATAGCCTGTAAGATCGCCGACCCAGCCCGCCCATTCATCGCCAAGCCTTCGGTCTATAACCTGCCCGCTTTTGGGCGCTTCCTCAGGTGCCTGTTTATTGTCTTCGGCCATAAAAACCTCTTTTTTATTTAATTCCTATCAGATACATCATCCTGCCGGTTTCGGCGCCGTCGCGCCTGTAGCTGAAAAACATTTTTTTATGGGTGAACGTGTCCATTTCATTTATGAATATGTTTTCCTGCTTTACGCCGCAGGACATAAGAAGATTTTTATTTCCCTGCCACATGTTCATTGTAATGCCTGCTTTCTTCTTCTTAAATATTTTACTAAAAAGCGGGTCTTTTTGCAAATTTTCATATACTTCCGCCCCGACGGCAAATGATTTTGGCGCGATGGCGGGCGACATTGAAACAAGCATATGTTCCGGCGCGCACTTAAATTCATTTATCATTATTAGCGCGGTTTTCAAAATTATTTTATTGGCAACCCCGCGCCATCCCGAATGCACGGCCGCTATTACTTTTTTGTCCGGGCACGCGATAACGCTTGTAACGCAGTCCGCGGCGCGCACTGCTATGGCATACCCTTTTTCATTTGTTATAAGCGCGTCACATTCCATGTCCGTCACGTAAGAGCGGTTTTCAGGGGTAATAACGCAGATTTTATCTCCGTGCACCTGCACGGGCGCGTAAATTTTGTCTATATGAAGGGCGCGTTTAATCTTGTCTATATTTTTGACGACTTTTTTGTGGCTGTCTTTGGTGTTAAAGCCCGTATTTAAACTTTCATACACCCCTTCACTTTCACCGCCGGTTCTTGTGGTAAAAGCCTCATAAAAAAAGCCGGTTTTATTTATTACCTTATTTTTTATAAAGACCATCTGATTTTTAGGGTATAGTTCAAAAAATCTGTTCATAGCACCCTTTCAAGGTAATCAAGGATGCCGCTGTGAATGCCCGCGGCCACGGATTTTCTGAAATTTTCATCCGCAAGTTTTTTTTCTTCTTCCCTGTTGGAAATAAAGGCGCATTCCACAAGCACGGAAGGCATTGATGTCCTTGCAAGCACGTAAAAAGGCGCGCGTTCCGTCGGCAGCCATTTTAATTTTAATTTTTTCACAAGGCTGCTCTGAATATATCCTGCCGATTCTATGCTTAAGTATTCAAAAGCGCCTTTTTTAAGGTCATTTAAAAGCACATCAAAAGAACCGCCCCTGCTGTTTTCAAATTTTGCCGCTTCAGCCGCTTCCCTGGAAGAAGCCGTCCTGCTGTAAATATAGCTTCTTGTACCCTGAACCGCACGGTTGCGCGCGGCATTACAGTGAATGCTTATAAAAAGGTCGGCCTTATTTTTATTTGCGAATTCCGCCCTTTCTTTAAGCGGAATAAATATATCTTTATCGCGTGTCATTAATATTTTTAAATCCTTATTGGTTTTAAGATGCTCCCTTAATTTAAGCCCTATATCCAGCACCGCGGTTTTTTCCTGGAAGCCGCCGGGCCCTATCGCGCCCGGGTCATTGCCGCCGTGTCCGGGGTCTATGATAATTACAAAAGGGCCCTCTTTTTTCTTTCTGCTGCCGCTCTTTTTTTGCGCGGTGTCTTCTTCCACAATCCTTATTTCATCAGAAACCGGGGTTTTTACGGGTACAACTGTGGCTACAGCTGTGGCTGCAGCAGCAGCTTTTAAAACAGGCGTGATGACAGTTTTGGGGTTTTCGCGCGAAAGAAGTACGTTTACCGTGTCAAAGGTTGCCTGGCTTAAAAAAACATTAGCGCCGTTTACAAAAACTGGCGTGTCAACCCTAATGATTCTTTTCCCCGATACCACGTAAGGATAATTAAGCATCATCTTAACTTCTTTATCGCCTGATGCCACCGTGATTGAATCCCTGTCCCATTCCGCGGAGTAAATGGAATTTGTCTCCCTTAACAGATACTTTAAATTCACCAGTTCTTCCGCGGCGCATACCTCTGCCATTAACAAAAGCAGGACAGGCAGGAGTATTTTTTTAAACATCTTTACTGCAGCCTTTTACCCAGGCTTTTATTTTCAAACATCCTGCTTTCCATCATTCTCTGATATGTCGGCCTGTCCACGTCTTCATACGCGCCTTCAAAGGACTTCATTGACCACAGCGCGACATCGCGGGGATTGTGCCTTGTTTCGGTTTCCTGGACTGCCGCCGGCGCTTCCTGCCTGAATTCAGGCGCGCACTTTTCCGGCCGCGCTTCCGTTATTCCGGTCACAAGCACAATGACCTCTATTTCATCGCCAAGTTCTTCGTCACTTACCATGCCGTATTTTACAAACGCGTTTTCGCCGGTAAGCTTGTTTAAGTTGTCAATTTCCTGAAGTTCGTTCAGATTTATGCATCCCGCGAAATTCACAAGTATATTCTTTGCGCCGTCCAGCATTGCGTTGCCTGTAAACGGGTCGTTCATGGCTTTTTCAAAGGCCTTCTTAATCTTATCCGTTCCGCCCGCCCTTCCGATACCAAGGAAAACGTCGCCTTCGGCTTTAAGCGCGGTCTTTACGTCTTCAAAATCTATGTTCTGATAACCGGTCTTTGATATCATATATACCATGCCGTTAATAATATTTACAATTGCCCGGTTAACTTCCATATACGCCGTGGTTACCGGCATCTGCTTGTCGCACGCCTGGAATATCCTGTCATTAGGGATTCCGATTATGTTATTGACCTTTTCCTTTAACCTTTTCATTGATGTTTCCACTATGCGCTGCTTGCCGGCATTTTTCATTTCCATCTGGAACGGCGTAATAACAACAGCCACGGTCATTATGTCAAGTTCGCGCGCTATTTCCGCTATTACAGGCGCAGCGCCGCTTCCGGTTCCTCCGCCCAGCCCGGCCGCAATAAAAAGCAGGTCTGTTCCGCGCAGCATATTGGCAATGTATTCCCTGTCTTCTTCCGCCGCGAGCTCCCCCTGTTCGGGCTTGCTTCCCGCTCCCCTTCCGCCTGTCAGCATTTTGCCTATCTGAACCTTGTCAGCCACGTTAACGCGCCTTAAAGACTGAATGTCCGTGTTGACCGCGATTAAGTCCGCGTCATGCACGCCCATTTCCGCCATCGCGTTGACAATGTTGCAGCCGCATCCGCCCACGCCCACCACTTTTATTATTGCGCCGACCCTTTCTCCCGCTGTTTCATCTTCGCCTACAAGTTCAAATTTTAATCCGTCCATGCCCCGCCTCCTTATATGTATTCGCTTATCAGATTTTTAATTATCTGCCAGATACTGTCGCCGCTTTTCTTCTGCAGAAAGTGGTTATTCAGACCGCTTTCATTGACAAAATACCCCACAAGCCCCACCGCGGTTGAATATTCCGGCTGGCTTACAATATCATACAGCCCGACTATCTTTTCCTTTATAGGCACGCCCACGCGCGCCCTTACGTTCATCTGTTCCCTTAACATTTTTTCAATTCCGTTTAACTGTGCTGTCCCGCCGGTGACCACAACGCCGCCGCTGTACATGCCCTTGTCTATGCCTTCCTTTTCAAGCTCAATGCGCACAAATTCCACAAGTTCCCTTACGCGCGCCTGAATGTAAACCGCAAGCTGCCTGCGGGAAACCTGCGTCACTTTATTGCTGCCCATGTCAGGCACGTCAATCATCTCATCTTCGGCCGCGTCTTCCGGGAATACTATGCCGTATTTTTTCTTAATCTCTTCGGCGTTTGTTTTTGTCGTCTGCAGAAGCGTCACAAGGTCGGACGTTATAAGGTTGCCGCCGACCGGTATGACTTTTACGAATTTAAGCGCGTCCTTCTGATAAAGCGCCAGGTCCGTTGTCCCGCCGCCTATGTCAACAAGAAGCACGCCGATGTCTTTTTCATCCGGGTAAAGCACGGCTTCGGAAGACGCTATTGACTGCAGCACTATATCTTCCGTGCTGTAGCCGGCTTTGCTTATGACTTTTTTTACATTATCAATGGCGGTCACCGAACCGGTGATTATATACGCGTCCACTTCAAGCTTAAGGCCGGTCATACCTATCGGATTTTTTATTTCATCCTGCGAATCCACTATATACTGCGTGGGTATCACATGCAGAACTTCCATGTCGTGCGACATGGGAACGCTTGTGGCGCCTTCTATGGCGCGGTCCTTGTCGATTTCGGTTATTTCCTTCTGCTTGCTGTGCGAAAGCGATGTCATACCGTGGCCCTTTATTCCCGCGATGTTTTTGCCGGAAACGGAAGCCACAACGGAATTCACCTTAACGCTTGCCATCTGTTCGGCCTTTTGCAGCGATTTTCTTATCGCTTCAGACGTATCAGCGATGTTCACCACATTGCCCTTTGATACGCCTTTATTTTCCTCCCAGCCGGTTCCTATGACATTAATTTCATTTTCCTTGATTTCCGCTATGACTGTGCATACCTTTGTGGTGCCTATGTCCACAGCCGCCACTATGTGCCCGTCATTTGCTGATCCCATTTTATCCACGCCCCTTCATCTGATTATCACCCTGTCCCTGTAACGCATGTCTATGACAGAGTATTTTTTATTAAGCTCGGCCGCTTTTTTTGTTACCAGGCCAAGGTTGCTCATTTTCGCGTTGTCAATATCACTGCCGGCAAGCACTTTTTTTCCGTCTATTGTTATCATCACTATCATTTCCGGATTTTTCACGCTTATTTCCGATATGTTTTCAAGGCCCGAAGACGAAAGCCTTAATACCGCCTTTAACGCCTTTTTATATCCCGGATTTTTTACATCAGCCGGAATACCCGACAATACCGGAAGGTTGTGCCTTTCCGCCGTGTCCTCGGCCGGTTTAAGACTGCCGGTGGAGTCCATAATAAAAAGGCCGGACTGCGTCATTGCAAGAAACTTGGGCTGCGCGAAAGGCGAAGAAATTTCCGGCAGCTCCGGAAGTTTAAAATTCGAAGCCGCGTAATGTATTATCCTGCTTCCCGCGAACAACAGCATGGCTATAAGCGCCCCGCCAAGAACGAAGTTTTTGAACCCGTTCTTAACGGCAACAGCGCCTGCCGCGTTAACCCTTCTTGCCATGTACTTTCTGCGTTTAAACATTTTTCTTCTTTAACGCCCCTTCAATTAAAATTGTAAGCAGTTTGTAAAAACTTATCCCGGCGGCTTTGGCCGATTCCGGGAAAAGGCTTGTGGGGGTCATGCCCGGAAGCGTGTTGGCTTCAAGCACGTACGGCACGCCTTTGTCCATTATTATATCCACCCTTACGTATTCTTCGCACATAAGGGCGCGCGCCGTGTCAAGCGCCGCCTTTGACGCTTTTTTAAGCTCCGGTTTTGAAAGCCTTGCCGGTATTATGTGCGCTGATTTGCCGGCGGTATATTTGGCGTCATAGTCATAAAATTCATTCTGCGGGACTATTTCTATCACCGGAAGCACCCTGCCGTTTAATACCGGCAGCGATATTTCCGTGCCTTTTATAAGCTGTTCCACCAGCACGGCCCTTCCTATCTTTAATATTTCATTGACCGCAATTTTTGCCTCTTTTAAATTTTTAACAAGATAAACGCCCACGGAAGAGCCGTTGTCCACGGGCTTAAAATACAGCGGGTATTTCATCTTTAAACCGGCAAGCTCCTTAATATCCGTTATCACCTTAAAAGCCGGCGTGGGTATGTTATTGCTTAACATTATCTCTTTTGCTTTTGCCTTATCCATTACAAGCGCGGACGCAAGCACGCCGCATCCCGTGTAAGGTATGGAGTAAAATTCAAGCATACCCTGAATAATTCCGTCTTCACCATAAGTGCCGTGAAGGCCGTTTACAACCACATCGGATTTTGCTTTTAAGACCGCAGAAAAATCCCTTTTGTTAATGTCAATTTCCGCGACATCATGCCCGTTCGCCCTTAGTTCTTTTGCTATGGCCGAACCCGTGACAAGCGACACTCCGCGTTCCTTTGACAGCCCGCCTTTTAAGACAACAATCTTAAGCTTTTTTAAATCCGCCTTTTTCATAAAAATCTCCGTATATATAATTTAAAACTATCTGATGTAACGTACTTCCTCTTTTAGATGAATGCCTTTTTTCTTAAATACCGTTTTTTTAACAAGAGCGGCAAGCTTTACGACATCATTAAAAGTAGCGTTGCCTTTATTAACTATGAAATTCGCGTGCTTTTCAGAAACAGCCGCGCCGCCTATCTTTTTCCCTTTAAGCCCGCATTCTTCTATCACGCGGCCGGCGGTGTATTCAGGAAATTTATTCTTAAAAAAACTTCCGGCGCTTGGCTCCTGCGGGTGCTTCTGTTTTCTAAGTTCTATAATGTGCTTCACACGGTTTTTCACTTTGGCAGGCGTGCTTTTTACAAGCTTTAATTCAGCGCCTGTTATTACGCACTGTTTTTTCATGAATACGCTCTTCCTGTATGAAAATACGCCTTTTTTATTTTCAATCTTTCTTATCTTTCCTCTTTTATCGGCTATGTATACGGCTTTTATCACCTTATCGAATGATTCGCCGAAAGCGCCGGCGTTCATAAACACGGCCCCGCCCACAGAACCCGGTATGCCCGCCATGAACTCCATTCCTGACAGCCCGTTCTTTGCCGCAAAATTCATAAGTTCTTCTATCGTGACTCCGGCGCCTGCAGTTATACCAAGCGCGCCTTTTTTCTCAATATGGGAAAACCCGTTTTTCACCGATATAAAAGCCCTGTTTATCCTGCCGTCTTTTATGACCATATTTGACATACAGCCGACCGCCATATATGGCATCCCGTGCGCCGCGCATATTTTTATCGCCGCTGCCGCCTCTTTAGCGCTGTTAGGTATTATAAAAAGCGCGGCTTTGCCGCCTATCTTAAAATAGGAAAGCTCTTTTACGGTAAAATCGGAATAGTGCTCTATTCCCGCCTGTGCAAGCTGCGCGCTGACCGGATTCATTCAGCCTCCCTTTCAAGAAGTTTTCTTATTTGATTCACGTTTCCGGCGCCCATAAGCATCACGTAATCGCCTTTTTTCACAATAGACATAACCCTGTTTGTCACAGCTTCCCAGTTTTTTTCATAGTAAACATTTTTATAGCCCGATTCTGTCATCGCGTCGGAAATAAGCTGGCTTGTAACGCCGGGTACAGGCGCCTCCCTTGACGGATAAATATTGTCAAGAATAACGGCGTCCGCGGCCGATAAAGATTTGGCAAAATCAGGGTAATGGTACTGCGTGCGCGAAAAAAGATGCGGCTGGAAGACCGCTATTACCTTCTTTTTGCCGGCAACAGTCCTTGCGGTTTCCAGTGTTTTTGCAATTTCCGCCGGGTGATGCGCGTAGTCATCAACCACCGTGAACATTTTATTTTTAAAGACATTAAACCTTCTCTGCACGTTCTGGAAAGAGGCAAGCGCCTTTTTTATGACCGCGGGTTTTATTCCCTGCCCGTACGCGATGGAGGCGCACAGCGCCGCGTTCATTACATTGTGGCTGCCCGGCACGTTAAGCTTAAACGTTCCCAGTTTTTTGCCTTCAAAAGACATTTCAAAAGTCTGTGAAAACCCTTTTGCCCTTATATTGCTTACAACAATGTCGTTTTCGCGGCCCATGCCGTAAAAAAGTTTTTTTACGTAAATTTCGCCCTCTATATCCCGCACATTTTTATCGTCGCCGTTTAAATAAGCCGCTCCGAAGAAAGGGGTCTTGTTGATAAACTGCACAAATGCCTGTTTTAACGCGTCCATCCTTTTATAATAATCCATGTGGTCATTGTCAATGTTGGTGACCCCGCATATGACCGGGTTTAAATGCAGGAAAGACCCGAAAGCTTCGCACGCTTCGGCTATGACATATTCGCCCTTGCCTGCTTTGGCGTGTGCGCCTTTTGACTTCACAAGCCCTCCGACCACAAAAGTGGGGTCAAGGCCCGCGGTTTCAAATATTTCCGCCAGCATGGATGTGGTGGTTGTCTTTCCGTGCGAACCGGCTATTGCTATGCCTTTCTTCAGCCTCATGACTTCATTAAGCATTACCGCGCGCGGAATTACCGGTATCTTCATGCTTCTTGCCTGCGTTATTTCCGGGTTTGTTTCAGGCACCGCGTTGCTGTAAACAAGCACCTGCGCGCCCTTTACGTTCTTTTTGTCATGGCCTATGAAAACCTTTCCGCCCATTGACTTTATTCTCTGCGTGGTATCGGACTCTTTGGCGTCAGAGCCGCTGACTTTATAACCCATGTTAATAAATATCTCCGCAAGGCCGTTCATTCCGGCCCCGCCTATTCCAACAAAATGTATCCTTTTTACGTTCTCTGCCATGCAGTTCTCCTGTTATTTACTTAAGCATATTTTATTTAATATAATGTCCGTTATATTGTCCGCGCCGTTGCCCGGATAAGAACTTTTAAGTTTTTGCCTCATACTTGCGCCTGTTTCCGGGTCCAGCACTTTCTTTAAAGCGTTCAGAAGCGTTTCAGCCGTAAGGTCTTTGTCTTTTATAACAAGCGCGCTCTGATTTTCCTCAAAGGACGCCGCGTTTTTTTCCTGGTGATTGCCTGTAGCGTGCGGGTACGGGACAAGCACAGAAGGCAGGCCGCATGCGGTTATCTCTGTCAATGTTCCGGCTCCGGCCCTTAAAACTCCCGCGTCCGCCGCCGCGTAGGCAAGCTCCGCTTTATCAATGAACTTTAACACCTTTATATTCTTCGCCCCCTGATTCTTAACACTTTGTTCAAGGGCAAAATACTGCTCTTCGCCGCACATCCACAAAAACTGCACATTCTGAAAACTTCTGCCTATTTCAGGAAGCGCTTCTTCCATTGCTTTATTTATGTTTTTAGCCGCCCTGCTGCCCGGCATTATAAGCACTGTTTTCTTTTCAGGGTCAAGGCCGAATTCCTTTAAGCCTGCGCTTTTATCCGCGCTTATTATTCCTTCCCTTACCGGATTGCCGGTGATAAATGTTTTTTTCGCGGGAAAGTATTTCTTTCCGCTGCTAAAACCCGCGGTCACAGCCGTAACAACAGCTGCCAGCGCCCTGTTGGCAAGGCCGGGATACACATTCGGCTCGTGAATCAGGCTCTTTCTGCCGGTTAAAACCGCTGCAAGAACAAAGGGAAAAGATACAAAACCACCGGTGCCTACCACAATATCCGGATTAAAGGACTTAACCTCTTTTAACGCGTCAAAGACCGATTTTATTACAAACACGCCGTTTTTAAAATTTTCCAAAGTAAACTTTCTTATCAGCGGCCTTGCTTCTATTCCCTTAAAATCATAACCCCTCTGCGGTACAATTGAAGCTTCCATTCCGGTTTTATTCCCCGCAAACAGCGCTTCAAAATTATCAGCCTTTTTCTTAAGGCTTTCCGCTATGGCAAGCGCAGGATAAATATGGCCGCCTGTCCCGCCGCACGCGAATATCACTTTCATTTATTTTCTCCAAAAACTTTCCTGGAAACCCCAAGCAGTATCCCGGCCGCCATAAGCGAAATTAAAAGCGACGACCCGCCGGCGCTGAAAAACGGCAGCGTTGTGCCTTTAGGCGGAAGTATTCCTGTGGCGACTCCCATGTTCGTAAACGCCTGCACGCCTATCATGAAAGTCACGGCGCAGGCAAGAAGTTTTAAAAACCTGTCCCTGGCGTTTATCGCGACCGCGCAGCCTCTCCATAAGAACACAAAAAACATCCCCGCCACAAGAGCGGCGCCTATAAAGCCGATTTCCTCGCCTACAATTGAATATATATAATCCGTATGCGGCGTCGGCAGATACAAAAATTTCTGCTGCCCCTGCGAAAGCCCCATCCCGAATACCCCTCCGGTGCCGATGGCGATAAGCGACTGAGCCGTCTGCCATCCCGCGCCAAAATAATCTTTCCACGGGTCAAGGTATACAAAAATCCTCTTCATCCTGTAAGGCTCCACGATAATAAGCCCCGCCACCACTGCAATTACCGCGGGTATTGTAATTGCAAAAATCTTAAGCGGCGCGCCTGAAATAAGCGTCATAATCAGAAACAGCGCCATTATTATAAATGTCCCTCCAAGGTCCCTCTGAAGTATAAGCCCAAAGCAGACAATGCCGGTAATCCACAGCGATTTAACGAACACTTTTTTAAACGGCGCTCTTTCATCGCTGAAAATCAGCGCCAGATACATGGCATAAAAAAGTTTTACAAATTCAAAGGGCTGCACAGCGGGAAGCCCCGGCAGTTTAAGCCAGCGCACCGCGCCGCCCACTTTTCTTCCGAATCCGGGTATATGCACGATAAAAACCATAATTAAAGATGCCACAAACAGCGCCGGTATCATTTTTTTCATTTTCTCCGGCTCATATACCATGAGAAAACCCGCGGCTATGACGCCCAAAAACGCCCAGCCAAGCTGCTTTTTAAAATAGTACGCCGAATCGCCGTAACTTTCATAACTGACCACGGAACTTGCACTGTAAACCATAATCAGCCCTGCAAGGGTTAAAAGCAGCACATCTATCAAAAGGACCGGGTCCACCCTGTCCAGCGCTTTTACTCCGGCTTTAGCCATTATTTGCCGCCTTTAAAACATATTTTTTAAATTCATCGCCCCTGTGGGCGTAGCTTTTAAACAGGTCAAAACTTGCGCACGCCGGCGAAAGCAGCACCACTTCAACATCAAGGGAATAGCCGGCGTTTACCGCCTCTTCCATTGAAGCGCATTTTACAACAGGCACAACATCCGCGAAAACGCCCTCGATTTTGTCCCTGTTCTCGCCAAGCGCTATTATCGTTTTTACGTTTTTAGGAAGCACTTTTTTCAGCTGTCCAAAGTCGGTGTTTTTCTCCCTGCCGCCAAGTATTAAGGCAAGCGGCCTGTCAAATGTTTCAAGCGCGCGGATAACCGCGTCAACATTGGTGCCTTTGGAATCATCGTAAAATTTTTTTCCCGCGGCTTCAGCCACAAGTTCTATCCTGTGCGGAAGGCCCTTAAAACCCTTTATGGTTTCTTCCGCTTTTTTCATGTCAAGGCCGCAAGCTTCAGCCAGCGCCAGGCATGCCAGAATATTTTCAGTATTATGCTTTCCTATAAGTTTAATTCCTTCAGCGGAAAAGATTTTTTCTTTTTTCCCGTTTATCTTTTTATAGTAAGCGTTATCCGCGAAAAAATAACAGTCATCCGATTCCGCGTAAGCGGAAAAATACAGCTTACGCGACGCGGACATTGACGCCATTATTTCGGTGAACCTGTCGCTTCTGTTTAACACAAGCACATCTTCGGGTCCGTGGTTTAAAAATATCCTGGCTTTTGATTCGGCGTAAGCCTGCATTGATTCGTACCTGTCAAGGTGGTCGTCTGTTATGTTAAGAATAACCGCGGCATCTGTTTTAAATTCCTTTATAGTATCAAGCTGAAAGCTGCTTATTTCCATAATAACGTGGGTATAATCCTTTTTTTCGCAGACCACGTCGCAGAAAGGTATGCCTATGTTGCCGGCAAGCACGGCCTTGTCCCCAAGCTGGGACTTAAATATTTCATTGGTCAGAGTGGTGACGGTTGTCTTGCCGTTCGTCCCTGTTATTCCGACTATTTTTACGCCTTTTCCCATAAACCCGTACGCGAATTCTATTTCGCCCACAACTTCCTTATTGTGCCTTTTTGCCATGTCATGCCATTCTCCGGCAAGCGGGACTCCCGGGCTTACCACAATCATATCCGCGTTCAGAATTGTTTCATTACCGTGGCCGCCGGCTTCTATTTCAATACCCATAGCTTCAAGGTCAGCCGCATTCTGTTCCATTTTGGCCTTTGGTTTTACATCGCTTAAAACAACTTTCGCGGCGCCTTTCTTTTTTGCCAGGACAGCCGCGGAAACGCCGCTTTTGCCTGCTCCAAGCACCACAACATTTTTGCCGTTTATATCCATCGCCGTCACCTTAACTTCAGCGTGCTTAACGTGAACAGCAGCACAATAACCGCCGCTATCCAGAAACGCACTATGATTTTCGGCTCCGACACGCCTTTTAACTGAAAATGGTGGTGAAGCGGGGCCATTTTAAATATTCTTTTCTTTGTAAGTTTATAGGAGGTTACCTGAAGGATTACGGATAACACCTCCGCCACAAATACCAATCCAAGTATCAAAAGCAGGATTTCCTGTTTAATAAGCATTGCTATTGTTCCTATTACTCCTCCTAACATAAGGGCGCCGACATCGCCCATAAATACCTGAGCCGGATACGCGTTGAACCACAGAAAACCCAAAAGCGCGCCGGCAAAGGCGGCGCCAAAGACCGCAAGTTCGCCCGCTTTAGGGACGTATGTCAGTATAAGGTATGATGAAAAATTCATGTTTCCTATTATATACGCCAGCACGACAAGCGCCGCGAAGACAAATAAAGAAAGCCCGCTGGCCAGCCCGTCAAGGCCGTCCGTAAGGTTAACTGCGTTGGACCATCCGGAAATAAGCACGCCGCCAAAGATAAAATACGCCCAGAAAGGCAGCACCATCACCTGTTTAATGAACGGAATGCCGACCTGCGATGCATAAGGCCTGCCGCTTTCAATATGAAGATAATACGCGGTAATGGCAAACGCGCCGGCAAACTGAAGCACAATCTTCCACCGCCCGCTTAAACCTTTAGTTCCTATTTTAAGTTTCAGCATGTCGTCAAGAAGCCCGATTCCCGCAAACCACACGCACGCGAAAAGGGTGATATACACGTATTCGTTGTCAAACCTTCCCCACAGAAGCATTGAAACAACCACAGAGAACAGAATCATTATGCCGCCCATTGTCGGCGTGCCCTGTTTTTCAAGGTGCTTTTTCGGGCCGTCTTCCCTGACCACCTGGCCTATCTTCATCTTTCTTAATGTGTCTATCACAAAATTGCCGATAATAAGGGTGATAATAAAAGCCGTAATCGCGGCAAAAGCCGAACGCACGGTAATATACCTGAAAATGTTAAGGGCGGAAAACTGGGCGCTTAACGGGTATATCAAATGATAGAACATGCCTGCCACATCCTTTTATTGATATATTTTATTTAATTAATTCTTCAAGTTTGTTTCCCCTGGAACCTTTAAGGAAAACAGTGTTGCCCTTCTTTAAACAAGGCATCAAAGCCTTTTTAAGCTGCTGCAAATCGGTAAAACATTCCGGTTTTGCTTTGCCGCCGCTTTTTAAATATCCTTTTTCAACATCACGCGCGAACTCCCCGTATATCAAAAGCGCCGAAGGTTTAATTTGCGCTATCTTTGCGCCTGTCTCTGTGTGCATCGCGCGCGAGTTTTTTCCAAGTTCCAGCATGTCTCCGGACACTATTACAAGGTTCTTTCTTTTCATCTGTTTTAAAGCCATAAGCGAAGCCGCGTATGAATCCGGATTGGCGTTATAACTGTCGTTTATGACGCTTGCGCCTTTAACCTTAATTTCTTCAAACCTCATCAGGCCGCGCATGGAAAAAGTTTTAAGCGCTTTTTTGACCTTCTTTAAATCCACGCCAAGCACGCCCGCCGCGGCCGCTGCAGCGGCTATATTATAAATATTATGAATGCCTTTTAATTTTGTATCCATCTTTATCCCGTTAAGCGAAAACTTTGTCCCTGACACGGACTCTTTCACGGATGAAATCCTGTAATCCGCCTTTAAACCGGTTCCAAAGCTTACAACCTTATGTCCGGCTTTCGCGCTTAAAAACTTAAAATAACCGTCATCCCCGTTAAGCACTGCGGTTCCGCCTTTTTTTAAACCTTCAAATATTTCGGCTTTTGCCCCGGCTATCGCGTCCCGGCTTCCCATATTACCTATATGGGCGCGGCCTATATTCGTTATTATCACGGCATCCAAAGGCGCCAGCCGTGCCAGTTTTATAATTTCGCCTTTATGGTTCATTCCCATTTCAAGGACCAGAGCCTGCGTTTTATTATCAAGCCCGAACAATGTAAGCGGCACTCCAAGATAATTGTTAAAACTCTTTTCATTTTTCCTTGTAACGTATGCTTCCTGTAAAAAATCGGCAAGCAGCTCTTTTGTGGTGGTCTTGCCGTTGCTGCCCGTTATGGCGGCCGCCTTTAAGTTATTGAACTTGGCCGCGTAATACCTGCCAAGGTTCATTATGGCTTCTTTTGTATCAGGCACAACAATGCACGGCAGCCCTTTTATCTTTTTTTCGGTGACGCACACAAGCGCGCCTTTTTTTACCGCCTCGGCCGCGAACAAATGGCCGTCGTTCTTTTCGCCCTTAATCGCGAAAAATATGAAACCTTTTTTTATGTTTCTTGTATCAGCGGTAACGCCCTTAACCGGAACATCATTATCTTTAAACCGCGCGCCGAAAAGTGAATAAACCTCGCTTAAATTCATGCGCATATTATTTTTTACCCCTGTTTCTGACAGCGGCGCGCGCCTGTTCCTGGTCTGAAAAATGGGCCTTTTTACCCATAATATCCTGATAAGTTTCATGCCCTTTGCCCGCAAGCACAACAATGTCATCTTTTTTTGCAAGGTTAACGGCAAGCTTTATCGCTTTTCTCCTGTCAGGTTCAACGTATATGCCGTCTTTTCTTTTAATACCGTCTGTTATATCTTTTATTATTGCTTTGGGGTCTTCCATCCTTGGATTATCCGAAGTTACAACCACAATGTCCGCAAGCTTCGCGGCAGCGGCTCCCATCATGGGCCTTTTTCCGCGGTCTTTATTGCCGCCGGCGCCGAACAGCATTATGACCCTGCCGGTCTTTATCTCATTCATTACCTCAAGCACTTTTTCAATTGAATCCGCGGTGTGGGCAAAATCAACTATTACGGTTATATCCTTCGAATATACAATTTCCATCCTGCCGGATACGCCTTTAAACTTATTCACCGCTTTTACAGCGGCCTTTACGCCCGTAAATTTCACAACCGCGCTTAAAGCGCACATTATGTTGCTTATATTGTGTTCTCCGGTCATCGCGCAGGAAAGGGCGGCCGGTTTTTTGTTTACCATAAGTTTTACTTCCATACCGCCGCGCGAAACAGAGTATTCAACCGCGTAAATATCCGCTTCATTTTTTAAAGAGCAGGTATTTACTTTAATTCCTGCTTTTTTTGCCGGCTTTAAAAATTTTACCGCGCCCGCGTCATCCGTGTTAATGGTAAGCACCCCGTTTTTGCTTATATTGATTATTATCTTCATCTTTGCCGCGATGTAATTTTCATAATTTTTATGATAATCAAAATGGTCCCTTGTCACGTTCGTAATAACGGCCGACGCAAGTTCTATATTTTTAATCCTGTCCTGGTCAAGCCCGTGGCTTGAAACTTCCATTACAAGGTATTTAATCTTTTTTTCCGCGGCTTCCTTTATTATCCTGTGTATCGCAAGATTTGAAGGGGTGGTGTTGTTTGAAACAACCGTCCTTTTTCCTATCCTGTATTCAACCGTGCCTATCATCGCCTGTTCTTTTCCCTGCGCTTCTTTAAGCATGGCAAGCGCAAGGTAAGCGGTTGTGGTTTTTCCTTTTGTCCCTGTTATTCCTATGACGCGGACTTTTTTCCTGTATTGCCCGTAAAAATAATCAATGGCCTTATAAAGCGCCTCCCTTACGTCATCAACTTTTATGACGCAAGCGGATTTTACGCCGGGCACTTCCCTGCTTACGACAATACAGCAAGCCCCGCGGGATTCGGCGTCCAAAGCGTAATTATGCCCGTCTGCTGTTTTACCCGGCACGCAGAAAAACGCCGTGCCTTTTTTTACAAGGCCGGAATTTTCTTCAATACCTTTTATTATGCCGCTTTTACCGCGGGATATGACAACCCCGCCAAGCAGCGCGGCAAGCCTGTCGCAGCTTATTGTTTTCATACGCCGTCCTTCATCATAAAATTCACGGTGCATATTGCGCCCTTTTTAAGCGCGACGCCCGGGCGCGGTTCCTGGCTGACCGCAAAACCGCTGCCTGTGCATTTTGCTTTTAATCCGTATAACCGAAGCACTTCCATAGCCCGCCTTACCGTCATGCCTTTCACGTTGGGCATATATGTTTTTTCATTGTCCGCCTGAGCTTCATCGCCAAGAAAAACCTGGGCGTATTTTCCAAAACCAAGCGTTTCTCCGGGGGCAGGTTCCTGCGCTATAACCATTTTGCCGAAACCATGGCTCTGATATTTTATCTTTTCCGCGGACAGCAGGTTTTTCGCCTCCGCGAACGTCTTTTTCTTTATGGACGGCATTTTCGCCGTTTCACGGGCCGCGTCCCCGCCTTCCGCATCAGCGGTAAATGTTTCCGAAGGAAGCACCTTAAAGTACGAAGCCATCATTGTGTTTAAATTCCTGAAAATCGGTCCCGCAAGGTCGCCGCCAAAATACACATAACCTTCCGGCTCGTCAATTGTCACAAGGGTCACTGTTTCCGGCTTGTCAGCCGGCATGAATCCGATAAATGAAGCCACATACTTGTTTGCCGCGTAGCCTTTCCCGTCAGTGCGGTGTTTCTGCGCCGTTCCGGTCTTGCCGGCAACCCTGTAGCCCGCGACAGCGGCTTTTTTTCCTGACCCGTCTTTTTCCATAACAGCTTCAAGCATTGCCACAAGTTTTTCCCTTCTTTTTCCCGTGGCAGGCCCGTCCTGCTTTTTCACTTTATGCCTGTATACAGTGCGGCCGTTTTTTACTATTTTTTCAATAAGATAAGGCGTTACAAGTTTTCCGCCGTTTGCTATGGCGGCATACGCGCGCGCAAGCTGAAGCGAAGACACCGCCACTTCCTGCCCGTAAGGAACGGATGTCATTGACACTTTGTCCCATTTGCTTAAATCGCGTATAAGGCCCGGCACTTCGCCGGGCATATCAATTCCGGTCTTTGAATTAAAACCGTACGCCAGGTACTCCTTATAAAGGTCTTCGGGTTTTAATTTCATGGCAAGTTTTACGGTTCCGATATTTGAAGACACTTTGATAATTTCGTTGTGCGTCAGGTTGCCGTGTTTTTCGTGGTCATGCACGGTTCTTTGATACTTGCCTATCTGAAACACTTCCTTACCCATTCCGCAGTATGTTATTTCATCGTCAGAATTTGGAAACTTTTTAAGGTACGCCGACATCGTGAATATCTTGAAAGTGGAACCCGGCTCATACATATCGGTAATGATTCTGTTTCTCTTTTTGTCCGCGCTTGCCGTTGAAGGCGTGTTGGGGTCATAAGACGGATAATTTACGGCCGCGTATATCGCGCCTGTTTCCGGGTTCATTACAATTACGCTGCCGGATTTGGCGCGCGATTTTTTTACCGTCGCTTCAAGTTCGCGGTATGCCGCGTACTGTATATTGCCGTCAATTGTGGTTGTTACGTCCGCTCCGCGCTCGCCCTTTTTAATCTTCCTGGAACCGATTAAAATAGGCCTTCTTTTAGCGTCAACGCGTATCTCTTCCCTGCCAAGCTTTCCCCTCATGTATTTTTCATAAGCCATCTCAATGCCTTCAAGGCCTTTGTTGTCCGTGCCCGCAAAACCGGTTATGTGAGCCGTAATCTCGCCGTAAGGATAATATCTTTTCTCTTCCGACTGTGAAAAGACGCCTGGAATTTTTTTATCAAGAATCTCATCCGCGATGACGGCCGGGACTTTTCTTTTTATGTATTCAAACCCGCTGCGGCTTTTTAACTTTGACAAAACATACTGCCTGCTTAACCCGAGTTTTTTGCTTAAAAAATCCGCGGCCTGGTCTTTATTCTTTACGTTGCGCGGAGTGACGCAGATGGTCTCTGTTTTTATACTCATGGCAAGCTGGCGCCCCGAACGGTCATATATGGCGCCCCTGCCTATCTGTTTTTTAACCGTGGACATCTGCCCTTTTTCAGCGCGGTTTTTCAGGGATGAATGCATAACAACCTGCAGAAAAAGCAAACGGATAAAAAGCACGCCGAGAATAAAGACAAAAACAGTCAATACAAGCTCTATTCTCTTTTCTGCCGAAAAACTTTCCTGCTTCAAACCGCGCCCCTTTGCCCGCTTTTAAAATAAACCAAGCGCGCCGTATTCTTTTTTTATGACCTGCACATCGCCGGGTTTTGCCGGCCTGAAACCGTAGCGTTCCCTTGCAATGTGTTCAATACCGCTGCCGGACATTGCAACCTGCACCTTCATTTCCAGCATTTTGTTCTGCGACTTTAAGGAGTCGCGTTCTCTTGTAAGTTCGGTTATATCGTAGCTTAATTTCGCGCTCTGCGTGTAAAACCAGACCACAAGCAGAAACGGAAGGGATAAAAGCAGAATCAGCCCCACGGCTTTATTGGCGCCGCCCCTTGCCGGCCTTACGCTTCCCGCGTTTAAGCCCCTTAAAAACCTGTTTGAAAATTCCGCCACAGACTTCTCCTTTATTTTTAAATCTTTTCCGCGCACCTTAATTTCGCGCTTCTTGCCCGCGGGTTTTCCTTTGTCTCCGCGAAAGAAGCCGTAGCCGGCTTCTTTGTAACCGTTTCAAGTTCCTTTACCTTATTGCATATACACGGCCTGTAACCGCAGTCGCAGCCGTGCGATTTTTCCCTTATAAAATTCTTTACTATCCTGTCTTCAAGCGAATGGAAGGATATGACGCACATCCTTCCGCCCGGCACTAAAAGCCCGCAAGCGCTGTTAAGGCTTTTTTCCAGAGCGCCAAGTTCATCGTTTACTTCTATCCTTATCGCCTGAAACACTTTCGTGGCCGGATGTATCTTTTCTTTTCCGAATTTCGCCTTTTTTATTATTTCAGCCAGTTCAAGCGTGCTTTTCACAGGCCTGCTTTTCATTATGTGATCCGCTATCTTGGCGTAATAACCTTCCTCGCCGTACTCTTTTATCACGCGTTCCAGGTCCGCCCTGTTATAGCCGTTAACCACGTCATACGCGGAAAGTTCCGCGGTTTCATCCATCCTCATATCCAGCGGCGCGTCTTTCATGAAAGAAAACCCGCGCGCGCCGTCATCAAGCTGCATGCTGGAAACTCCAAGGTCATACACTATTCCGCTTATGGAATCCGCGCCCTGCGCCTTCACTATGCCGTCAAGATTCTTAAAATTTCCCTTTACGGCCTTAAAGTTCGCGTGTGCTTTAAGCCTCTCTGAAGCGTATGAAAGAGCTTTGTCGTCCTGATCAATACCTATTAAAAGGGCTTCAGGTGACATATCCTTAAGAATCCTTTCACTATGTCCTCCGAAGCCCAGCGTTGCGTCCACCCACAGCCCTTTTTTCCCGGAAATCCGCAGCAGTTCCGCGGTTTCATCAAGAAGGACTGTTTTGTGGGAAAATGTCATATCAGGCTGTTAAAGGCCCTTACCGCTTCTTCTTCGTTCGCGAAAAAATCAAATTCGCCCCAGTATCCCGCGTACACAAAAAGGTTGCGGACGTAGTCATTGGCGCCTATTATCTTTATGTCGCCGCCAAGGCTGCGGACCCTTTCCTTTCTCTCGTTTAAATACTCTATCCCGCTTACGTTAATGTGCGCCACTTCGGAAAAATCAATGACAAATAAAAACTGCTCCATTTCTATGAAACTGTTTATTATTTCCTTTAACGCGATTATGTCTTCCAGCGCAATTTCGCCTTTCATAATAAGCATCACGAACTTTTTGGATGTTGTCTGAACGCTCATTTACAGCCTCCCTATTTGTTGTTGTCGTCAAAAGTTTTTTTATCCCAGATTTCAAACCTGTCCCCAATGCCCGCAAATACGACATTTTTGCTTATGCCCGCGTAATCCTTTAAAAACTGCGGTATTATTATCCTTCCGCTTTTATCAACATTGGCGTAGTCCGTGTTGGAAAGTTTGGACCTCATGTATTTTAAATCGCGGTTTTCCTCTTCAAGGGATGTATTCTGCTCGTATTTGCCCATCATCTGTTCCCATTTTTCCGGCGCAAACACTTCTATGCACTTGTCCTTGCTTTTAGAGAGCACAACAGCGTTCCGTTTATCAGGATCAACGGTTATCTCTTCAATGTATTTTTTATATCTGGACGGAATGCTTACGCGGCCCTTTTCATCCAGGCTGTGCTCATGCTGTCCTATAAAACCTGTTTTTATCACTATAATGCTCCTTTATAAAAATCTATCCCACTTTTTCCCACTATTTGCCATAATTATACCCCAAAGCCATGTTTTGTCAATATATTAATCCCTAAACCCGCCACATTTCTATTCTTATTTTCGCCTTATTTTTAAGGCGTTTTTTGACTTATCCCCAATAAATTTAAAAAAATAAAAAATAAAATACTTTTACTTTTTATTTTTTTATGATTTTTTATACAGGTGAAAAAACAGATAAACCGGTTCTCATATAATAATATGTTTATTTGCGTATTTGATTCATTAAAACAATCCGCCTAATTGCTTTTTTAGAATTCTATACGGCTTATAGGATTATTTTTATCACGGCGGTTTTCTCTTATTCTGCGGTCGGACTGGCGCGCGGTTTCCAAAGTTTTACCCATATTGCTTCCTTTCAGGCGCCTTTCTTCCTCCCTGCGTTCCTTGCCTGACCTTCTGCTATTGAAAGCGGACATATCCATCACCGCCTTTTACTTTAATACTTCCCTGCCTTCCTATTACAATTATAGCCCTGAAGAAGGGTAAGGTCAAATAATCGAATAAAAACTGAGGGACGGATGCACGGAGGGACAGAGGGACGGAAGGAAAAACTTAAGCTATAAGCAGTTAAGCAATAAGCATAAGCGAAAACTTAAAGGCAATATACCGCTATAGCTTAAATGCTTATAGCTTAATCCGCTCTTGTTTAAAATCCGCGCCTGCCATATCCAAACCCAACTGCTTAGCTGCCGGACCACCGCTATTGATTATCTTGAGGAGAATTCGAAGAAAATGACAGCCGCGGCAGCGGCGACATTAAGCGATTCAACATTGCCGGGATAATTTATTTTTATTCTGGACGCGGCAAGTTCTTTTATTTCTTTGCTTACGCCTTTTCCCTCGCTGCCGAATACAATTACCGATTTCCCGCCGATATCGGCATTTTTAATATCAGTTCCGTTTTCCACGTCAGTCGCTATAAATTTAAACTCCGCGGCAAGGGCAGCGGCTTCTTTTATATCTATCGACCTGGTGTTTACCTTAAAAACCGCTCCCGCTGACGCGCGCACCGCCTTTTCGGAAAAAACCCCGGCGCAGCCGTTTATAAAAAGGTAATTGTCAAAACCAAAGGCGGCGCCGCTTCTTATTATGGCGCCTATGTTGGAAGGGTCCTGTATGCCGTCAAGAAGCACTATGCGTTTTGCGGATTTAAAATCTTTAAGCGGTTTTTCGGGCGCCCTGCACAAAGCCAGAAAACCGCTGTGCGTTTTAACGGACGCAAAACGGCTTATGTCGCTGTATTTTGATTTTTCCGCCAGGTTATGGGGAACTGAAAATCCGCGCGGTATTTCATCATCGCTGTAAAAAAAACGTTCAATTTCAATGCCCGCGCCCAGCGCTTCTTTTAGTATCTTTTCCGTATCAACTATAAACAGCCCCTGTTCCTTTAAGGCTTTTTTATCCTTTAAAAAAGAGATGGTTTTTTTATCCATTATTTGTACTCTTTTATTTTTATCGCGCCGTCGGTATAGAATTCCGGCAGGTCTATCCTTAAATCTTCCTCGTGCTTAATCGCCTGCTTTTTACCTGTTATCTCCCCTGTATATGTGTCAAAAAACTCTATGACATAACGGCCCGGCCTTAAATCAGGCACGTCAAAATAAGCGCCTTCAACTTTGTCGGCAGGTGTGTTTTCCCAGGTATAATTTTTATGTTTGTACCAGATATACGCCGCTGCTTCGCTTTGAATACCCGACAAAAAGGCCGGCGCTATCAAAGGGTCGGTAAAATCCGTCACTTCCAGATAATCAAGTTTTATCCGCCCGCTTCCTGCATTTATCAGCGCGACTTCATTATCCCCCGCGTGCAGGTCAACTGTATATGAAAGCGCACAGTCAGCGCTGTAAATATCAGCGCCTTTTTCAGGCGCCGCATCGGGCAGGGTTTTTGCGTCTATATCCGCCAAGAACACCCTTTCCCCGTTTACTTCCACGGCAAGAGCGCAGCTTCCCGACACCCGGCTTACGCCTATTATAAGCTTCGCCGGAAACCTGTTTGTCATGACAAACACGGGGTCGTTTTTCTTATCCGGTTGTGCTTTGCCGTAAAGGTACGCGATAAAATATTCCCTGTTTATGACATCTCCGGCGGGAGTTATGACAAACCTGTTTTTCTTTGCCTTTACCTGCCTGTCATCAGGATAAATTTTTACACTGCCCGCGGGTTTATTTTCCGCGTCATAATAATAAGCTTTTTCGGAACGCAGTAAAAAGTAGTCTCCCCTTGCCCAGTTTACACCCCGCAGAAAATCTGACAGCGGCCTGTAAATATCCCACAGCCCGTACCTGTCAACGTAAACATCCCACCACCATATCATGGGCCAGCCCATGGACAGCGAAAGCGCGCCTCCCCATATCGCGGTATGAAGCTGCACGCCTTTTTCATCCTTTGCTTCGTCCATTTCTTCCATTGCCGTTGCTGTTCCGAATTCAGACACTATATGCGGTTTGTTAAATTTTTCCGTTTTTATCCGGGAAAGGTTATATAATTCTTCAGCCGCGTCTTTTAAATTATAAATATGCGTCTGGGTAAAATCGGCCTCTTCAAGCTGCCAGACAGCGGCCCCTTTTTCGGAATCAGAAAAAGAGGCGGAGACGGGATGTTTGTTTTTGTCGTATTTTTTAACGTAAGAAAAAATATCCTTATGCCATTCCGTAACAGCGGCGGCGGTATATCCGGGAACCATATCAGGTTCACTGAACACTTCCCACGCGAAAAGGTTGCGTGAATACCCCCATCTTGCGGCTATGTAACGAAGCCTGTTTTTAAAAAAATCACGCGCAAGTTTTGAAGTAAAAAATTCCTGCTGACTGTCAAGAATGCCGTCGTTGCGTGAATTATACGGATTGCCCGCCCATCCCGGATTTATATCATCCGAAAATTCTCCGTACGCCGCAAGGCAAAGCTGTATATAAATGTCATGCTCCGCGCAAAGTTCAAAAACTTTATCCAACTGTGCCGCCTGCTTCTGGCGCGAAGAATAGCCGCCAAGCGCGTCTGTTTCAATTCCAAAACTCCATGGCGCCATTGATACCCTTATTAAGTTTCCGCCGTTTTCTGAAAATTTTTCTATCCAATATTTATAATCCTCATAAACCCGGTCCTGCTTTGCCCAACCCATATTTATACCCTTGGCAAAAAACGGCTCTTTATTTTCAAATTCCATAAAGAGCGGGTCAACAGGGCTTACTTTTATGTATCCTCGAGTATCGGAATTCCTTTTACAGTCAAAAGATTCCCACGCGGTTACGGTGACGGGAACGCCCTTTACTGCAAGTTCCATCCGGTATTTCCACTCGCCGGGCTCTCTGGGAACAAACCTTGCCTTGAATGAACCGCCATTTTTTTCATATTCAGACTTGCCGTCAAAAATAAAATTTTCTGAATAAAAACCCTCTATTTCAGTGCGTTTGGAAGACGGCGCCTTAAAAACCGCCTTGAATACAACTTTGGAATAATCATAGGGATTGATACCGGCGGTATCAAATTCAAGAGATGCTTCAAACATCTCCATCTGTTTAACCTGTGCCTTTTCCCCGCCTGCAAATACATGCTGCGGGAGAAATAAAATTACGGCAAAAAACGCCATAACCGCGGCTTTCATAAAGCCTCCAAATTATAATTTAAGATATTATATACCTAAAAAATGATTTTTACACAAATAAAAAACAAAAGGGCTGAGCGACGGATGCACAGAGGGACAGAGGGACGGATGGAATACAAAATACTTAAAAACAAAGGTTTGGTAAGCACGCCTTTTAAGGTGCGTTTGGAACTAGCCTGCGAGCGGAAATCCCCGGGCTGGAGCGAGTTTACGAGCGTAAGTGTCAGGGGAAATGTCGGAAGTAAAAATAAACATCAGAACAAATCTCGCACGAGTTGCCGCAGGTTTCTAAACAGGGTTTGGGTGTGTTTTTTCAGCGCGTGCCGCGCTAACACAGCGTGTCCGTGGCAGGGGCGGTCTAATGCTTCGGCGGCAAATCCGGATGTGCCGCGGGCTTACGATTGCCAACGAATTAATATGCTGCTGATTTCAAATTTAATTGATTGCAAGCACACCAATTTGCGGCGCGGGCTGAAAAAATATACCCAGACCCTGTAAAGGCTACGGTCCGGCAGATGAAAAGTGAAACAAATCCAAATCAACAGCCGCGGGCTGAAGACCCGCGTCTACCACTACAGAAACAAAAAAAACAAACTTCGCCATTTGCCGGGTTGTCAGATTTTAGGGTTTTCTTTGTACAGGTTTCCCTTTAACCTTTCTATGCGGAGTTCAAGCGGAGGGTGCGTTGAAAAAAGGTTGTCCGCCCTTAAGGCAAACGGATTGGCAAAATACATATGCTGCATCCCGGAGTTGTATTCCTCTTCCGGATAAGTTTCTTTTTTTATTTTTTCAAGCGCGCCTATAAGCCCCTGCGGATACCTTGTAAGCAGAACCGCCGAAGCGTCCGCCATGTATTCCCTCTGCCTTGACACGGCAAATTTTATCGCCATCGCGCCTATCGGCGCAAGTATCGCGGCGGCAATTGCCAGTATGGCAAAAATCAATCCGGCGCGGCCGGAATTTCTGCGGAACGCGCTTCGTTTTATTACATCAGAAATCATGAAAACAGCGCCCGCCATTACCGCGGCAACCGTGCTGACAAGAATGTCATAATTTTTTACGTGGCTCATTTCGTGGGCTATCACGCCTTCAAGCTCTGTTTTGTTCAGTTTTATTAACGCCCCTGTGGTTACGGCAATTGCGGAATGTTTGGGGTCCCTGCCGGCCGCAAACGCGTTTATACTTTCGCTTGGCATAACATAAACTTTTGGAGCGGGAAGGCCGGCGGCAAGCGCCATGCCTTCGGCGGCGTAATAAAGGCCGGGGTATATTTTTCTGTCCGCCTCCACGGCGCCGGAAGATAAAATTGCCACTTTATCGCTGTTATAATAAGAGAAAAACGTCATAACAAAAGACGCTGTAACACCGATTACAATTCCGGTATAGGGGTCGCCGTATAAAATACCTATAATCCACCCAAGCCCGGCAATAAGGATGCCGTAAAAAAACAGCAGTATAAAAGTATTATTTTTATTGGCGGCTATATCCTCGTATACCATTTATATCCCCGTGTTAAAACTTTACTGATACCGGTTTTTTATCCTCTTCAGGCGCTTCAAAAAACTGTTTCTGCGTATGTCCGAACATCCCGGCGAAAATCACCCCCGGAAACGCCTGCTGGTATTCATTGTACACGCGAACTGTCTCGTTAAAAAACTGCCTTGCGTATGCTATCTTGCTTTCAGTGCCGGAAAGGTCTGTCATAAGCTGTGTAAAATGCGCGTCAGCCTTAAGCTGCGGATAGTTTTCACTTACAGCAAAAAGTGATTTTAAAGCGCCCGTTAACATATTATCCGCGGCAGCCGTCTTTGCCACGTCAGCGCCGGCTCCGGTTAACGCGGCCCTTGCCTGAATTACTTTTTCAAGCGTCTCTTTTTCGTGCGCTGCGTACCCTTTTACGGTTTCCACAAGGTTTGGAATTAAATCAGCCCTTTGTTTAAGCTGGACATCAATCTGCGCCCACGCTTCACTGTTGCGGTTTTTTAAGCTTACAAGTTTGTTGAATATTCCGATTACAAAAACTGCAATTACAAAAACAATCCCCAGGACTATCGCGGTTAATGCCATATTGCACCTCCGTTTTTTGATTGAAAGTATTATACCATAAATGAAGGCAGCTCAGAAGGTCAGAAGGTCGGAAGGTCAGAGGGTCAGAGGGTCAGAAGAATAAAAATTTAAGCTATAGGCAGTTAAGCAATAAGCATAAGCGAAAACTTAAAGGCAATTTTTCGCTATAGCTTAATTGCTTATCTGCTTAATCTGCTATGTTTTATTCTTTCGCTTATGCTTAACTGCTTATCAGCGTAATTTGCTATGTTTTATCCTTCCGCTTATGCTTAACTGCTTATCAGCTTATTGCTTAAGCTTTACACCCTTACTTTACTATCGCCAGCTTTCCTTTTTTCACAGCGCCGTCATCCGCCGTAATGACGTAAATATATATTCCGGGCGCGGGTTTGTTGTTTTTTCTTACGCCTTCAAGCTTCCACAGGTATTCCCCCTCAGCGGAATCAACACGCGCATAATGCACAAGTTCCCCTTTAATATTGAATATCTGAATTCCCGATTTGCGCGTAAGCCTTAAAAACATTATTCCTTTTTGCCCGTCAGCGCCGTCATAGACCGACGGGTAAACATAAACATCATCCAGGTTATACGCGGCCCGCACGCCGGGTGTCGGCGTATTTGTGACAGTGACAGTGACAGTGATAGTGACAGTTAAAGTGGGCGAAGGAATCACAGCGGTCCGCGTCGCGGTAATTGTACGCGTGGAAGTTACAGTCACAGTTGAAGTCCTGCTTAAATATATCGTCGGCGTCGCGGTCAGCGTAACGGTCGGGGTAAAAGTAAAAGGCGGCGGCGCATTGTAAAACCCCGCATCATCCACGTAAAGGTCAAACGCCCTTCCATATTCAAGCACCTGCCACTGCACCGCCTTTACATGCGCAAGCACCGTGGATAAAGGGTATTGCGTGCCCCATCCTGATTCCTGGGTAAAAGAAGAAAAAGGTATTTCCATAAGCGTCCACGCCGCCGGAGCCGTAAAAATGTACTTGTAGTCGTTATACCCGGTCAGGGTGGAGCCGTCCGTAACATTTATGTATGGCAGCCTTAGCGTGTATTGCGTGCCGTCGCCCTTTACATAAAAACGCAGCCCTGTAAATCCGTTAACATCCTCTTCGTGATACACGGGCGAACCGGAATCAGCGTATAAATTTACGCCAAGCCCGGCGGAAGGAAATACATCAGGCGACGGCTGCGCCGCTATATTTCCGTATATTCTTGCGGAGTATAATGGCGTTTGTGCCCCGCCTGATGCCATGGTAAACGCGGAGCCTTTTGGAGGATTTATAACGCTTAAACTGTCGGCATAATTATACCAATACCCGCCAAGCAGATTCTGATTGTTGCCGTCCTCACAGTCGTCTATTTTCCATTCGCTCACTGTAGCGGTAAGCGTAACCGTGGGAGTCACTGTATCTGTCGGACCGCCCGGAGTCCTTGTGGCGGTGGGCGTTAAAGTGTATGTGTCTGTCGGCGCGGGGCCGGGATATATTTCAGCTTCATACCATAAAGTTTTATGCGCATCGCTTATCTGAAATTTAGCGTTTCCTGATTCATCCGAAACAGGCAGCGAGAGAATCCGCGCGCCCGTATTGTCAAGGGAGTAAACCTTGACATTCGCTGACGGGTAAGGCAGTACAAATTCCGCGCCTATCCCTTCCGTTATAGTCGGGCCGGAACCAAATGAAGATGTATTTATATCAGCGTTGGCAGCCGGAGGAAAACCCGCCGAAGCGCCGGAAGGATACAGCCTGTAATTTACCCCTGTGTTTGACGAAAATCCCGCGGCTGTGATGAATATTTTTTCCGCGCCTGACGCAAAGGTGCCGCCCTGCGCCACGCTCATCATAATTGAAGACCAGTTCTGCATTGAAGACAAGGGCCTGATGATAACCCCTGAAAGATTGTATTCAACCCCTGTATTATTTCCTATTACGCCTTTGGTTTTTGGGGAGTCAATTTTTAAGACCCTTGCGGATGAATCCCAGTTTAACTGGTTTGTGTCAGAAGTATATATGCCGGTGCCGGGTAACGTGATATCCGCAGGAGAAAGCGCGCCGGCCGGATTTGTACCGCCTTCAGCGATGATTGATATCCTGTGCATCAGCGATGCCGCAGGGGGCATGCCCGCGTCCTGCGCGTCAATTAACCGCCACGGGCCCGCGCCTGTTAAAAGCCCAAGCTCCTGCGCCGTGGTAATTGGCACCGTCACTTTTGAAACAGCGGCTGATATGTCGCCGCGGCGGAACATCAATGCCGCGTGCAGCATATTTGCCCATTTCCCGGGGTCCATATCTATGTCAAAAAAACCGTCTAATTTACTGATGCTCCAGTTTGTATTGCCGTCGCCGTACGTGTAGCCGTATATTGCGTCCCAGTCCTGAAACGAAGCGTAAGCGCCCAGAATACCGTAAGCTTCCGCGTTAAACGAGTTTGGAAAAGGATGGTTGTATTCGGTCACGGTAAATGGTTTTCCTTCCACCCTTTTTACGGATAAGCCGGAAATTGTACCGCCGTCGCTTTTTGAAAGCACGGATGAATTGTTTACCCACCACGGCGACACCCACTGTTCGCCGGCATAGCTTGGGTGCTGCCAGTAAGCATGGGAATCTATGACATCAAAAAGGTTCATCAGATTTGGGGTAGAATTTCCTATTACTGTGCCCACTGTCAGCGCTTTCGCGGACAGCGAAACTTTTACGTAATTGTTCATGGAGCCCCAGTAATGCTCCTCTTTTTTCCACAAAAAATCCACCCAGTCATCTTTGGCTGCGCCTGTCCTGTCCGCCCTGTCAGCGGCCTTAAAAATTTTTACCGAATTAAAATCAGTTTCATCAGCGTTTGTGCCGGGAATTATTCCGCCCTGCCTGAAAGAAACATCGGCAAATGAATACACCGCGATTGCTTTTGCCATATCCGTAAAATTTACCCTTGCGGATATTGTGGTATTTGTTGCCGCGAAAACAAATTCAAAACGCTGCCACTGGTCCGTTAAGTTTAATGTCTTTGTAAAATACGTCTGCCACGCCCCGTTAACTTCCTGAACAACAACATCAACCGTCGCATTTTTATCCGCTTTGGCGGAAAAAGAAAGGGTATAGGGGCTGCCCGCGGTTAAAGTTACAGCCTGATTAAGCTGCACATGCCAGTTTATAGTGCTTGAAGCGGACACATTCACCTGGCAGGAATTTTTCCCGGGCGCAAGCCCGTCTGCAATTACTGTAAATACGGCGGATGCCGGAGAATTCGTCTCCCTGCCCCAGCCGGTTAAACCCGAAGCAAAATCCCCGTTTAAAAGTTTTTCATCGCCCAAAGGCGCTGACATTCCCCACGCGCCCTGCAGCGCGGCAAAAGAAGGATATTTAGCCGCAAGGTACGCATCCCACATTCCCTGAAGCTGCGCTTCAAATTCAGCGGGCAGGACGTCTATCTGCGCGTTATGCCACGCGTGAATCAGCCCGTGTTCGTTGCAAACTTCAACAAATACGACAGACGGGTCCTGCGTGTATTTAAGCCCGGTATAAGGATTTACCCTGTCCAGCATATTAAGAGCAAATTCCTTCTGAAGGTCAAGCATTGCAGGGCTGAACATGGCGGGGGTCTGTTTGTCTTTCCATGCCATGGAATCAATTGACGCGGGCAGGCCGTCGGCGCTTTTAAAATCGCGCCCCGCAAGAAGGTTTATGTTTGAATAAATGCCGTGTTCTTTTAACTTTGATACAAAGTAGTCAAACTTATCAAGGTTGGACGCGTTTAAGTGCCTTGAATCCGCGTATCCGGAGTAATCAATAAACGACTGCCCCCACGAAGCGTCGCCAAGATGAAACCTCACAAGGTTTATCCCGTATTTTGCCATCCTGCGCGCTATTTTATCGGCATCCTCTTTTGCGGGAAAACAGTTTGTGGATGTGACATTAACCGCAAGAAATTTTATCCTTGAAGCGCCGGAATTTACGTATAAGTGCCCGTCAGGCGCGGCAGTGACATAACCGGAAACACCGGCCGGTTTGTGGTTTAAATAACTAAGGTCAGTAACCGAAGCGGAATCGTCATCCCACGGAAGGGTAAAGTTGAACATGCCCGCGTAAAGCCGGGAGACAGTAAAAAATATAACAGCGAAAATTAGAAACTTCTTCATAGATACTCCTTCCTGTTTAAACCGGGCAGACCTGTATCTACTTATTATAACGCGCGAAAAAGTAAAAAGATGCGTTTAAACGACGGTAACTTTCCTGCTTCCTTTGGTTATATTGCCTATAAGCCACGCGCGTTCGCCTGACTTTTTAAGGGAAGAGACAACTGATTTTGCTTTATCCGCAGGGACAATAAGCACCATGCCGACGCCCATGTTAAAGACGCGGTGCATTTCCCTGTCTTCAATGCCCCCAAGTTTCTGTATCATTTTAAATATCGGAAGCACTTCCCACGACCCTTTTTTAACAACGCAGTCAACGTTATCCGGCAGGACGCGGACTATATTGTCATAAAATCCGCCGCCGGTAATGTGTGACATGGCGTTAATAAGCCCTTTTTCCACAAGCGGATATACGGATTTAAGAAATGACCTGTGCGGTTCCAAAAGCGCAAGGCCAAGGGTTGTTTTAAGCTCCGGAATATATTTTGTATATGGTATTTTGTTTGATTCAAAGACGCGCCTTGCAAGTGAAAAACCGTTTGTCTGCAGGCCGTAAGAACCTATTCCTATAACCGCGTTTCCGGGTTTTACTTTTTTTCCGGTTAATATTTTCTTCTTTTCCACTTCGCCGACTATGGTGCCCACAAGGTCGTATTCGCCGTCTTTGTAAACGCCCGGCATTTCCGCGGTCTCTCCGCCTATTAAAACGGTTCCGTTTTCCCTGCACGCCTTTGCCATCCCGCTTATCACGTCAACAAGGACTTTGCCTTCAAGCTTTCCGCACCCGAAATAATCAAGAAAAAACAGGGGTTTGGCCCCCATTACAAGTATGTCGTTTACGCAGTGGTTAACTATATCCTGACCCACCGTGTCGTGCTTGTTTATGTTCTGCGCGATTTTAAGTTTTGTGCCCACGCCGTCAGTGCTGGCAACAGTGCATTTTCCCGCGCCCATATCAAAGACGCCGCCGTAGCTTCCGATATCGGTCACCACTTTTTTGTTGAACGTGGATTTGATGTGCGCTTTTGCCTTTGAAAGCGCGTCAACAGCCGCGTCAATGTTTACTCCCGCTGATTTGTATGAAAGTTTTTTTGCCATGTTTTCTCCGATCTGTTTGTTATATATTATTTATTAATCAGAACCTTGGGTATGAGCCAAGCACTTTTACGGAACCGGCTTCGCGCGCCACAGCTTCAAGCGCGTCTTTTACGTTTTTATCTTCAGCGTAACCTTCCACATCCACAAAGAACAGGTAGTCCCACGCCTTCTTTTTTGAAGGCCTGGATTCAATATTTGAAAGGTTCACGTGGAAATTGTCAAAGGGCTGCAGCAGCCTGTAAAGCGCTCCCGGCTTGTCCTTAATGGAAACCATTATGGATGTCCTGTCCTTGCCGGTCCTTTTGCTGAAGGATTTTCCTATTATGAAAAATCTTGTGTAGTTGTCCGCCATGTCCTGCACTGATTTTGCCGGCACTTTTAACCCGTAAATTTCCGCTGCCAGTTCCGACGCTATTGCCGCGGAATTTTTCACGCGGGACGCTTCCATGGCGGCCCTGGAATTGCTGGAAACTTCCTTTATTGCCGCTTCCGGAATATTGCTTTCTATCCATTCCCTGCACTGCCCCAGCGTCTGCGGGTGGATAAACAGCGTCTTTACAGAAGACAGTTTATTTTCTTTTGAAAGCAGGCAGTGATCTATCTTTAAAAGCACTTCCGAGCATATTTTTAAATCTGAATCCGCGAACATGTCATAGGTGTAATTAACCGCGCCTTCGGTTGAATTTTCTATTGGCACGCAGCCGTAATCCGCGTTGCCTTTTTCAACCTCAGAGAAAACCTCTTTAATTGTGCCAACGGGCGCGTAATCAGTCATCTTTCCAAAACGCTTTACCGCAGCCAGGTGCGAATACGTGGCAACAGGGCCAAGATACGCCACCGAAATCCTGCGCTGAAGGAACCTTGAAACGGAAAAAATCTCGTTATATACGCCTTCAATCCCTTTGGCGGGAAAAGGCCCTTTTTTCACCTTTTTTAATTTCTCAAGCACTGCAGCTTCCCTGGCAGGGTCATAAATTTCCATGCTGGCCGAATTTTTCAGCCCCGCTATTTTTTTTGCGTTCTCGGCGCGGCTGTGAAGAAGCGTCACAATCTGCCTGTCAAGGGAATCAATCTGTTTTCTGTAAAAGTTAAGGTCTTTTTTTGTTTTCACGCGGCTTCACCTCTTTTTTTAAGGGTGCAAACGAATCAATTTCCGCCCTGGTAAGATACCTGAATTCACCGGGTTTCATCCCCGCTATGCTTACTTTGCCCACGCTTTCGCGTTTAAGCCTTACAACGCTTAATCCCACCGCGGCGCACATATTTTTTACCTGATGGTTCAGGCCCTGTGTAATCACCATTCTTAAAACGTCATTTTGTTCGTTTTTAAATATAGGGGCAGCTTCCTTTGCCTTTACATAGACGCCGTCAACGGTTACCCCCCTTTTCAGGCGTTCCAGCTGCTTTGCGTCGGCCCTGCCTTTCAATTTTACCATGTACACTTTATCAACTTTATATTTTGGATGGGTTATCCTGTTGGCCCAGTCGCCGTCATTTGTAAGAAACAGGCAGCCCGTGGTGTTATAATCAAGCCTGCCCACAGGGTACAGCCTTCCTTTATCAACAACATTTACCGGCAGCAGGTCAAGCACAGTGCGCCTTTCCTTTTCATCAGACACGGTGCACACGCACCCTTCCGGTTTATTCAGCAGGATATATACGGGATTTTCTTTACGCAGCAGTTTGCCGTCAACCTTTACCGCATCTTTTGCCGGGTCAACCTTAAAACCAAGCTCGCGTATAAATTTACCGTTAACCGTAACCCTGCCCTGTGTCATTAACTCTTCGGCTTTTCTGCGGGATGTAACCCCGCAGCGCGCTATGAATTGCTGCAGTCTCATCATATATTATTTGCCATCCTCATCCTCATCCTCATCCTCATCCTCGTCCTCGTCCTCGTCGTCTTCGTATTCATCCTCTTCTTCATCATCAAGCGTTTCAGGAATCAGCTCTTCATCAAGGACATTTTTTTCCTCTTCTTCCTGCGGCTGCGCGCTTTCTTCTTCCTGTAACGGCGCGCCGCCTTCGGCCAGCATATCTTCGGTTGACTGCCTGTGCATAAGCTTCTGTTTTTCTTCCTCGTCAAAATTCATCATGGTCTGGTTCTTTGCCACTTCAATTTTATCTTCCCACTTTTCAATATATTCATCTTTTTCAAGTATTGTTTTAATCTCATCAAGTTTAGGCAGGTCATCAAGGGTGTTAATGCCAAGATACTGCATAAATTCTTTTGTGGTGCCGTATAAAAGGGGCCTTCCGGGCGCGTCCTTGCGGCCGGCTATCTTTATAAGTTTGCGTTCCAGAAGCGTGTGATACACGCCGTCTGAATTTACGCCCCTTATTATTTCCACTTCCTGCTTGGTAATGGGCTGCTTGTAAGCCACAATGGCAAGCACTTCAAGGGCGGCGCGCGTAAGGCGCGACATCAGTTTGTTTTTATAAAGTTTTTTGATGTAAGGCGCGTAATCCGGCAGGGTTAAAAGTTCATAACCGCCGGCAATTTCCTTTAACGTCACAGGCGCGTCAGTCTCTTTAAGCCTTGTCGTCAGCTGTTCCACAGCCGCTATTACTTCCTTATGCGGAAGCTCCATAACCTGCGCCAGAAGCTGTACCGGCAAAGGTTTATCGCTTGCAAATAAAAGCGCCTCTATAATCCTGTCATTATCCGGTTTTGCCATTTAAATACCTTCCTTGTTTCGGGCTAATCGCCCATATTCTTAAGTATCTCCCTGTCAAAGTTTCTGTCAATGATATCTATCCTTATGTCTTCAAATGTAAAATCCTGATAAACCCTTATAACCTTCAGCCTTAACAGCTCTAAAATCCCCATAAACAGCGCCACGATATAGAGCCTGTTGTTGTTTTTTTCGCACATCCCGAAAAAACTTACGTTATCCGCCGTCTGCAGGACATCCAGAAGTTCGTACATCCTGTCCTTAATCTTAATCGCTTCGCCGGGAATGACTATCAGTTTTCTTTCCTTAAGCCTGTCAAGAACCGAATCCATGGCCTTGGCAAGTGCGTAAATGTCAAGCGACAGCTCCCTGTCGTCCGCGCTTATGTTCAGCGGGTTAAGCCTTTCAAACATCTCGCGTTTCTTGGCTTCATACAGCCTCATTTTTTCGGATACTTCTTTAAACGTATTGTATTCAAGAAGGTGCTGAACAAGCTCCATCCTTGGGTCTTCTTCGTCCTGTTGAAGAAGCTCGTCTTTGGGCAGCAGCATCTTTGCCTTTATGTAAATAAGCGTCGCTGCTATTACAATAAATTCCGTCGCAACTTCAAGGTTGAACTTGCGCATCATATCTATGTATTCAAGGTATTCCTCCGTTATTTTCGCGATAGGAATATCATAAATATCTATCTGGTTCTTCCTTATAAGATAAAGAAGAAGGTCAAAAGGCCCTTCAAAAACCGCCAGCTTAAGCTGATAATCGCCGTCCATTTTTACCCCAGTTTCATGCAGTGCCTTACGCCCGCCATTGTTTCTTCGGCTGCGGCGCACGCCCTTGCGTTTCCGTCTTTAATTATATCCCTTATTAAGTCGGGTTTATTCTCAAACTGCGCGCGTTTTTCCCTTACCGGCGCAAGCCTTGCGTTTAAAACAGAGGCCAGCTGTTTTTTGCAGTCAACACAGCCGCGCGTGCCTTCTTTGCATTCCTTTTCAACCGCGTCTATACATTCCTTATTATATATTTTATGAAAAGAACATACCACGCATTTTTCCGGATGGCCAAGGTCATTCTTTTTAATTTTCAAAGGGTCGGTGAACATCATCTTAACTTTCTTTTCCGTTTCTTCGGCGGTGTCCGCAAGAAAAACCGCGTTGTTATAACTTTTGCTCATTTTTCTTCCGTCAAGGCCGGGCAGTTTGGGATACATGGTAAGTATCTCTTTTGGCTCCGGAAAAAATTCGCCGTAAAGGTTATTGAACTTTCTTACCATTTCGCGCGCCAGTTCAAGGTGCGGCCGCTGGTCTTCGCCTATTGGCACTTTATTCGCCCTGTACACAAGTATATCGGCCGCCATCAGCACCGGATAGCCCAGAAAACCAAAAGTGGAAAGGTCCTTTTCTTTCAGTTCCTGCTTCTGCTCTTTATATGTGGGGTTTCTTTCAAGCCACGGAACCGGAGTAATCATGGACAAAAGAAGAAACATCTCCGCGTGTTCCTTAACCGCGGACTGCACAAACATAACCGCTTTTTTCGGGTCAATGCCCACAGAAAGCCAGTCTATATACATTTCAATTGTATTTTCCGTTATGTTTTTCGGCTTTTCATAATCCGTGGTTAAAGCGTGCCAGTCCGCAACCATATAAAAAGCCTTATACTTTTCCTGCATTTCAACGTAACTTTTCAGCACGCCTTCAAGGTGGCCAAGGTGCAGCCTGCCCGTGGGCCTCATTCCGCTTAATACGCTTTCCATTTACAAGTCTCCCTGTTATTAAAGAATAATTTGAATCAGTTTCATTATCGTATAGTATATTGGGCCAAGAATCATATTTAAAACGCCAAAAGCAAGCAAGGCTATAATTATAAACATACCGTAAGGTTCAAGTTTCATGTATGAATACATCATCCTGTCCGGCATCACGCCCATTAACACTTTGGACCCGTCAAGCGGCGGAATCGGTATAAGGTTAAAGGCTGCAAGCATTACATTAAGCAGTATGCCGTAACTTAAAAACATAACAAGCCCCTGAGAACCAAGAACCGGTATCACCGATGTCATTTTAAGAATTACCGCGAATATAACGGCAAGTAAAATATTGGATGCAGGGCCAGCCAGGCTTGTAATCATCATCCCTTTTTTGTGATCCCTGAAATACATGGGATTCACCGGCACAGGTTTGGCGCCGCCTATTACAAACGGCGAACCCGTAAAAATAAGCATCAAAGGCAGAATAACCGACATAAACGGGTCTATATGCGGAATCGGGTTTAAAGTAAGCCTGCCTTCGTCTTTTGCCGTCGGGTCGCCAAGTTTGTTTGCCGCAAAACCGTGGGCAACTTCATGCACCACGACAGAAAATACAAGCACGGATATCTGAAGCAGTATCTCTGCCATTTTGTCCATTAAACAGTTTTCTCCTTATAAATACGGATAAAAATAAAATATTAACAAAAAAATCGTGAGTTATTATATCATAATTTACGGCGTTTCTGTCCAGATTAATGCATCAGCGCGGAAGATTACCTGACCCATAACCTGTTATCCCATAAATTAAAGCGTAGGTTTGGCAAAGAGAATTACAAAAGAGAGGCGCAACATATTGCGCCGTTTAAAATAAAAAAGGCGGCCCGTTCAGGGCCGCCTTTTGAAAATATAAAGATTGAATATTATTTTGCTTTGGTTGCTTCCACGGGTTTTTCAGCGTCTTTAACCGCTTCTTTGCCTGCATTTACAGCCGCTTCAACCTTTTTTTCAACGGGGTTCTTTGTATCTTCAAGGAACTGGTTTACCCATGAAATAAAATCAAGGTTGGATGCTATCTTTTCGGCAGGGCCTTCTCCGCCTTCAAGCGCTTTTGCCTCTTCAAGTATCGCTTTGGCCTCTGTTAAAGGCGCGATGTTTGCTTCAAGGTTTGCCGCAATTTCTTTCTGTGTGGCAAATTTTTCCTTGCTTGCCGTCATTCCGGAAAGCTGTTCAATTTTTGCCGAATAATCCGTTGTCTTCTTGAAAGCTTTGATTAATTCATACGCCGCGCTGTTAAGCTGCCACGCCTGAATTTCTTTTGTGGCTGATTTGGCCGCAAGAGCCGCCGCTTCTTTGTACTTTGCCACAGATACTGTCGTATTGCCTTCATCAGAAGCCTTTGATGCCGCTTCTTTAACCGCTTTATAGGCTGTGTAATCCTCGTATACAGTCCATGAAGCCGCCTGAACCATTGATACAGCAAAAGCAAGAGCCATTAAAACCATTACCATTCTTTTCATAATTGCCTCCCCTTCGTATATTTTTCTTTCTTAATTGGTGTATATATATTATATACCAATTTTTTGTAATATCAATATGATTTATATACTTTATAAGAACTTTTTACATAATTTTAGACGCAGTTTGGCCGCCTTTTGATTACACGCGCAGATAATTTTCCCGCACCGCGGACAAAACCTCTTTAGCGGAGACAGACATGCATTTTTTGTCTTCTTTCTGAATACATATGTTATTAAACGGCCCTATGGGTTTCCACCTTGAAAGCACGCTTGGCCCGAATACCGCCACAACCGGGCAGGCAAGCGAAAAAAGGTGCATTATTCCGCTGTCATTGCATACCGTACAGGCCGATTTTTTGCCAAGCGCAAGCAGATGCGCTATATCGGAATACGGATAGTAATATATCCTTTCTGTGCCGGCGCACATTTTTTTGAATTTTTGCATCTCATCCTGTTCTCCCATGCCCGCGACAGCCGCCACATTAATGCCGTTGTCTGACGCCATCTTGGCGAATTCAGCGTACCTTTCCTGTTCCCAGCGGTTGTCTTTTTTTAAAAGCGAAGGGTGAATTATTATAAACTTACCGGCGTCTTTAAAAGCAGCAATAAAAGCATCCGCGTCATCCGCTGCCTGCCTGCCCGGGTCAGGCGCCTCCGGCTGTATCTTTTCCGCGTCCGCTTTTATTCCAAGGACGGACAAAAGCGCAAAATTCTTTTCTGTTTCATGCAGCGCGTCATCATTTAATACAATGCCTTTATTGTATATTTTTGGCGCAAGCACGTTTTTTACGCTCTGTGTCTCTTTAAAGCCAATCCTGACACCGCAGAAAGTGAACAATGTAAGCATGGCGGAAGTCATTGAAAAAGGGTAAGAGTGAAAGTTAATAACCGCATCATGCCTGAACGCTGTTTTTAACACGCACAGCTTAAAATTTATAATGCCTTTTTTGCGCACAATGATACGGCAGTCAGGAAAATAAAGTTTTGCCGTATCAAGCCCGCGCGTCCCGCACATTATTGTAAGCTTGGCTCCCGGCTCCAGGTTTTTTTTCAGCAGCTGTATGGCGGGCACTGTCAGTATAAAATCGCCAAGCCTGTCCGGCCTTATCACAAGCACGGATTTTATTTCCGCGGCGGGTTTGACTTTAATATTTTTACCATCTGATATTACGGCAGCCAGCAGGTTTATAAAAAAATTCTTAACCGCTTTTTCCAGCCGCTTTCCCGTTTTTTCAGCCATTTTATTTTATCCTTTTTTAAAAGTATACCGACAAAGAGAACCTGTGCTGCGCCTGAAAAGACGTAAAGTATTCTTCTTTCTGAAAAGCGTAATCCGCCTTTATAAAAAATGAAGAAACCGGCACAGAAACACCCATTCCCGCGGTATAGTCAAATTCGTAACTGTCCAGGCCGTAAGACACGCCGGCGCGCAGGAAAAACATTTTAAAAAGCGGCACTTCCGCGCCCGCCATGGCGGACAGCCCTTCAAATTCGTTTTTTTCCGCGTCAACGCTGACCCTTAACACATCGTCAAATAAAGCCGCCCTTATTCCAAGCCGCATAAGCATGGGCACGTCTTCCTGATAACCGGTGTTCCATTTTAAAAAACCGCCCGCGTCCCTTAACGACGCGCCCGCGGAAAAATATTCGTTAACCTTTAAAATAACTCCCGTGTCAAAGCCAAAACCCGACGCGCTGTAACTTCCAAGCGCTGTCTGGAGAATTTTAAAATTGACTCCCGCCGCGAACCACCGGGTTACCGGATACGCGTATGTAAGGCAGTACGCGTTTTCCGTGTCTTTAATCTCCGTAAAACTTTCAGTATCGCCTTCCCTGCCTTCAATGCCGGCTATTGAAAAATTAATAAGCCCTGCGCCGAAAACACCGGCAGGCGTCGGGTATATTCCCGCTATGTAATTATAAGCTCTCTGTTCGGAAAGCAGCGAATACATGGTTGAAATGCCCGGCCTTCCGGTAAAAGCCACAGCCGAAGGGTTCCAGTACGCGCACGACACGTCGTCATAATACGCGGTAAAGGCCGTTGAAAGCGAAAGCGCCCTTGCGCCGGCGCCCGCCCTTAAAAAAGCCGCGGCTCCTCCGCCTGTTCCAAGCGCCCACGCGCCGCAGGTAATCAATAAAAACATTGCAGCCGATAAAATTCTTTTCAATTATTTCTCCCTTAAATTTAAAAAGCAGGCAGGCGGGATTTTCTCCCGCCTGCCTGCTTTTGTTTTCTACGCCATATTATTTTACTATCGCTATATTCTTGCTTATTACTTTATCTTTTGTAATAACCTTAAGTATATACGCGCCGTTTGAAACAGACTGCCCTATATCATTTACAAGGTTCCAGGTTATGTAATTAATTCCCGCCGCCGATTCGGATTCCGGTATGGTTTTGGACCATACAAGGTTGCCCTTTATGTCCAGAACCGCTATCTTTACTTCCTGTTTTTCCCGCAAAGGGAACCTGAAAGTGGTCTGAGTTTTCGCAGGATTAGGGTAATTATAAACCGTATTTTTATTCATCTCCGGAATATCTGCCGGTTCTTCCTTTTTTTCCGCTTCCTGATATATCACTTTCAGCGTGCCTGTCCTCATGTGCGTAAAGGCAATATCAGCAAGGCCGTCCGCGTTAACATCGCCTATGGCAACTTCAACGGGGCCGTATGTTTTATTTTCGTCTTCAGTGACGGTTATGCTCTGTGTAAGTTCCAGTCTTCCGTTTTTCTGCGTAAGTATGTCAATTGAATCGCTGTCGCGGTTGGCGGCCACAACATCAATAAGGCCGTCGCCGTTTATATCACCCGCAGCCAGGCCGTTGGGCCTTAATCCGTTAAGCTTGTAAATAACCGGCTCCATGGCCGCGCCGTTTTTAAATTCCGTTACGGAAATTGTGTTGTCGTGAAAATTGGCGGCTATTATATCCTGCGAACCGTCTCCGGTTACATCCGCTATTTCCACCTTGCACACTCCCGCGCCCGCGGGTAAGTCCGCTGTCTTGCTGATGACTCCGCCCTGTTTTTTTATTATGCTTATTGTCGGGCTGTTATAATTGGCTGACAGAATCACCCTTTCATTGTTAAGCGTGCCTATGGTAACATCCGTGGGATTTCCCGGAACCGCAATGTCAATTTTTTCCAAAGCGCCCTTGCTGTCCCTTATAATCACAGAAACCTTGCTGTCGGCGTATACAGCCACGGCGATATCTTCTTTTTTTATGCCTTCGTTGTCAATTGAACCTATTGCCGCGCCCACAGGGTATTTTCCCACTTCAACGGTTTGGGTATCATTGCCTTCAAATATCATCACGGTGCCGTCTTCATAATTGGTTACCGCAAAATCCGCTTTTCCGTCGGCGTTTAAATCGCCTGCCGCAACGCCCCTTGGAGTTTTCCCCGCGGCAATAACGCTTTTAATCCCGTTATAAAAAACCGCTATTGATGAAGTCGGCGTGACATCGCTGCCCTGCCCTATAAGCGTGTCTTCGCCGAAATTGGCAACCAGAATTTCATTTTTAGCGTCGCCGTTTGTGTCGGCAATTGCTATACCCCTTGGATACAATCCGGATTCAAAGGAATTAACCGCGGAAAGGGTATTGGAATAAACCGATGCCGATACCGCAAAAAGTGCAGACAGAATTAAAGTGATTTTTTTCATATTGCCTCCGTTTTTCCCCGTTATTAACGGTTTTTTTTAATTATATATGCGCAGCCGGATATTGTCAAGAACGCTTAAACCGGCCGCGTTTACAGCGCGCCTTACGGCAGATCCACCGTCATGCCGGCGGAATGCGTTGATTCAATGACGTTAAACCCGTTTATAAACACGGGCTTGTATGTGTAGTTAAGCGTGACATCAACTTCAAACTGCGTTATTTTTACGCCGAAACCCGCCGCCGCAAAAGCCGCTGACCTTGAATCAAAAGGCGCGTTGATGCCAAGCCTTAAATAAAGCATGTCTATAAGTTTGTCTTCAATCCCAAAAGCCGCGCGAGGATAATCGTAAAAGTCGTGTATGTAATCAAGGGCCAGGTCAAGATGGTTGTCAGCGTCAAAATCAAACTGATACCGCGCCCCGATTCTTGCCGTTAACGGAAGCGGCGCGGATTCGGAAATTATTTTTATGGGCGCGCCCGCGTTTAAAATTGCCGCGCCAAGCGCAAACCCGGAGCCGGGAAACGCGTATTTTATTCCAAGGTCAGCCGCGTAAGTGGTGGCCTTGTATATCCCTATGTTTTCAAATATAAGCTTGGCGTTTATTCCAAAAGTCAGATTTTTGTAAAATTCGTCCCTTATAAGGCTGTACATGTCATTGGCAAAAACGCCTGCAAGCACAAAATCATAAAATTCAACCGGCGCGTCTTTGGCATCGGCGTTTGATATGGCAGGCATATGCCTGTAAAGTATTGAAAGCCCGGCGGTCCCTTCTATAAGCGGTGTGTCCACGTATTTCCCGAAAGAGATTTGCTCCACGGCCATTGAAGCGTAGGAAAAAAGGTGGCTGTAAACAAACTGGGTTTTTAAAAGAGACGACATTCCCGCGGGATTATAAAATATGGATTCAACGCCGGCGCCGGCTGCCGTATAAGCGCCGGCCATCCCGGACGCCCTGTTGCCCGCGTCAACTTTTAATACATCGCCGCCTGTTTCGCCGCCCGCGAACACAAATACGGGAAGGGCTGCTGACAGCACTAAAGTTAAAAAGCGCTTTATTTTCATTTTTCTCCAAAACTTCCTATTTAATTTTTTTCACTTTTTGTATTTTCCCGTAAAGCCTTATTAATTCTTTAAACGCTTTTAAAATAACTCCGGGTTTGGCGCCGGTCTGCGTTCCCGCCGTCCTTGGATAATGGTGCACGCCTATCTGCCCTATTTTGTATCCAAGTTTTTTTGTCTTGGCAAGAAGCTCAGTGGATATCATTGCCCCTTCGGCTTCGGGCTGCGCGTTGTCTATAATTTCTTTCCTGAAAAGCTTAAACGCGCAGTCAACGTCTTTTACCCAGAATCCAAGCAGGGTCTTTACCAGAAGCCCCCACATAAAAGCGTTAAGCTTTCTATTGAACGGGTCCTGCCTTTTTATCCTGTACCCGTTTATAAAATCATATTTGTCCGCCATGTTTACCAGAAGGGGTATTTCGGAAACGTCAAACTGCGCGTCGCCGTCAGTAAAAAACACCCATTCAAACTTTGCGGCGTACAGGCCGGACTTGACCGCGCCGCCGTAGCCTTTATTTTTTTCATGGTTAATAAGTTTTATATGGCTGTCCTGCTTCATCACTTCTTCTGCGGCTTCCTTTGTCTTATCTTTGGAGCAGTCGTTTACTATTATTACTTCATAGTCCTCGCAGATACCCGCAAGCACCTTTGACGTTTTCAGCGCAAGCGCGCCTACATTTGCTTCTTCGTTATATGCCGGAAAAAAGGCCGATATTTTCAAGTTATTACCTCCGTTATGATTTATAATCTTCAGCCATTATCGCGCTTACTTCATTGCCAAGCTTTACGCTGTAGCTCATGCCCCTGTCTTCGGGATAAACCTGCGTCATATTAGCGGAATAAAGGCCTTTTATCGGCGTCCTGTAATCAAGCTTTATCTTGGAAAATTCCAGCCCCACTATGGGCTGGGAATATGGCGCCCTTTTCACCCTGTATTCAATTACATCTTCGGCATTAAAATGCGGAAATATCTTTTTAAGATACGCAAAGAAAATTTCCTTAACCTTTTCATCGGATGCCTTGTAAAGTTCGTCATCAGTATTAAGGTACTTGCTTAAATATATAACCGTGTCGCCGCCGTAAAATTCTTTGGGCACAAGGTTTGTGTGCTCGATAACAGCGACAAAAGGGCTGTCTTTTTCCGCCACATTAAGCCAGTAAGTTTCGCTTAGCGATTTTTTTGTCCTCATGACAAGGTTCATGGCGCCGTGATATCTCATCTTTGAAAGCCTGTCATCATACTCTTTGTCAAACGATACAAGTTTTCTTGTGATAGCCGGCGCGCAGGTTAAGACAACGGAATCAAGTATATGTTCCTGCCCGTTTACCATTACGCCTTTTACTTTTCCGTTTTCAAGCACAACCTTGCTGACAGCCGTGTTTTTCATTATTCTGGCGCCTTCTTTAAGCGCAGCGTTTTCAAGGGTGTCAACAAGCACCTGATAACTGCCTTTCATATAGCCAAGCACTTCCTTTGCCCCGCCGCCTTCGCGCGAAGCAACGCGCGAATGAATCCTTCCGTAAAGCCAGGTCATTGCCACATTGTCGGCTTCCGGCCCGAACTTCTGTTTCATTAAAGGCCCCCAGACTTTGTCATACACGTTTTTTGAAACGTATTTTGTGACCCAGTCTTTGGCCGTAATCTTTTCATATTTTTTCCAGTCATTCACGCGCTGAAGGTAAAGCGCCATAAAGCCAAGTTTTACCCTGTCTATAAAAGGTAATACAGGAAAGGACAAAAGGTCCATGGGGGTTGTAAAAGGGTATGTTTTTCCGCCTGTATAAAAACTTACCTTTGATTCCTGCCACATCATTCCCGGGGCAAGGTCAAGTTCATCTATAAGTTTTACGATATCAAGGTCGCTTTTAAAAATATGCCTGTAGAATACGTCAAGTTTTGTCCCGGCAAAATCCATGCTTTGCGCAAGCCCGCCAAGATTTTCATCCGCTTCAAAAACAAAAACCTGATGCCCTGCCTTTGATAATCTGTATGCGGCGACCAGCCCTGCTATGCCTCCGCCAACCACGCCTGTCAACATAATTCCTCCTTTAAATACATATAATATGAGAGTATATCACAGAAGCGCTTTATTTTGGTATATCAAATTCCCAAAAAATACTTAAAAAAATACTAAAAACATACCTTTATTTGCCCTTTATACCGGATTTTGATATTTTGGATGGACAATTCTTCTTTTGGCCGGATTAGCGCCTGAACTTTATAATACCCATCAAGTCCAATAAACCGAAAACAATAAAGACAATATTGCTTTAATTCCTAAAATTCTGTTCTTTACGTTAAAAAATAGTTGAAATTATTTCTTTATCAGCGCCCTTGTTTATCCTGTTAAAGTACCTGATAACATCATCTTGAGTTTTTACATATTCACCGCCGTTTAATATTTCCGCCTCCGTATGCTGTTACATTTTCTTTAAGCGTGTTTATGAATTGAAACGTTTTTTGTTCTTGGGGTTTCAAACAAAGCCTTTTCTACCTGTATTACTGTAAGTTCCTTATAGGCTTCAAGTGTCTTTTTCGTTGTTATGTTAAGGTATGGGTATATATACAAAATGTAGAATTTTATCATTTTAAAACACCTTTATGATGTATTGATTGCTTTAAATATTTCAAAAAACGAAAAGACTAAAACTTTTTTGCCGTGTCTGATACCGACGATTTCAAAATTCTTCATTTCTGAAACTTCCTGTTCGTTTTGAATTCGCCATAATTTCGAACCTAACCTTTCAAAATTACAGTGAAGATTAGAGGCGAAATGGTCTGTGCTTTCTTTAATCGCACAAAGGAACACAAAAACTCTTGAGGTTTTAAGATATAGTCACACATTTTGTAGTGGAGATTTTAACGTGGACGGCTATTTTACCCGCAGCGTCATGAAATCGGAGCGCACACAAAATCGTGCGCCACAACCAGCACGCGAAAACGGGCAAAATTGAAAAGAGTAATCCTTTTTTTAAAAGTTCCGACTGAGATTAAAAAAACATCACGCAGTAACGAGTACGCGTCTCAACTCCTTAACCCAAAACTGAATGATTGTATGCAACGATTTAAAACAATTATATTGTGGATTCAAAACGCGGAAAAGTAGGAATAAGATAGATCCATAATGGCTATGCTTTTTTGCTGAAGGGATTCTAAAAGGGACACGCGGAATACACACCTTTAATCATGCATTGCCTTGAATTTACGATAATTGACAGGAATACATTTATTTGTTATTTTTTATCTGCACTGGGGTTTGATATCGTACTCTCTTCGAGACTACCCTATCCTAAAACCCTTGTATGGCTCCTCCAGGGTATTTTTTATTTAATAGGGTGGATGAAAATGTAACCACTTTATCGAACACACACTGATCAAATCTAAAATTCGTAAAAATTTATCGCTGTTTTTTAATTTGCGTAGCCACTTCTGAAGCGTTATGTAATGGCGTTTTACAATTGGGACAAATTAAAGACTCAAAATCTTTTTTATTAAAATTATTTCCGTAAATAAATTCATCCACCGCTTCCCAATTATATTTAACCCTATCTTCATCTTCTGGACAGTGTTCACATGCCAAAACATAATTACTAAGATTCTTTTGTGTAAGCTTCATAAAAACCTCCTATTCAAGCTTCATTACTGAGATTTGCGAATTAACATTTCCATCTTGAAATGACACATAAGGCGTTCCATTATAAATAACTATATTAGGCAGTAACGCTTGGTCTGCAGTAAATCCTCGCAATCCTTGAAATTGCCAATTTCCACTTTCATATTTCATAACGGATAATTTTCCAAGCGACATCGCTTGATCAGAAAAAACAATATATGGAATATTATTATCAAACGCAATAGCTGGATAACTTCCTCGATATCCAATAGCACCTACACTTTGCCAACTACCACTTTCATATTTCATCAGAAAAACATTATATGGACTGTTTGGTTCAATAAAAGCAATGTAAGGGATACCATTGTTTATATATAATGGTGGATAATTACTTTTGTTTCCTGCAAAAGGAATTCCAACGACCTGCCAAGACCCCGCAACAAAATTTAAAACAACAACTTCTGAAGTTGTATCATCAAAATAACTTACATATGGAATACCTGAATATACAAATAAATCCGTTATCTGATAAGGCACTCCAGGAGAAAATCCCTTTGATCCAACTACTTGCCACGAACCTGATATATATTTCATTACAGTAACTTTATTTGAATTGAAAACATCTTTAAAACTAATATAAGGTGTATTATTATCAATAAAAATTGTAGGAAAAACAGCCTGTCCATCTGATATTCCACTTGAACTACCAACCGCAGTCCACGATACGCCTGTATATGTCATAACTACCGCTTTGTTTGAAAGCGAGCTATCCGAGTAGACTATGTATGGAGATCCTGTGCTTGAATTAATCGCCAACGCCCCATGATGTAATGATGCCGCACCAGTAGAAAACCCTTGTGTTCCAACATATTGCCAGCTGCCACTTTCATATTTCATTACGGATACTTTATTAGATGCCACGCTTTCAGAGCATGCAACAAATGGCACACCATTATACATTTTAAAAGAGTTCCAATTTGTTGTATTCAGTTTTCCCATAAATCCCGCATTTCCTACAAGCATCCAACTTACATCAACTGTTGGACTGTTTAAAATTTCAGTTGTAACATCTCCGTTAGTTGTTGTTTCAACAACAAACGTTGCAATCGAAGCTGAATTTTGTGCTGTTGCTCCAGGGCCACCGCTACTTTTATCCCCATAGTTAATAATTACTTGTCCCACATTTGCAGATAAATCACTAATTTTCAGAGTTATAACTTGCCCATTTACACTTGTATTTTTCAGGACGCCTCCATTAATTACCGCAACAGTAAAGTAACCTGCATCTGTTGATGTAAGGCTTGGTGAGCTCCAACCGGAAGGAATAATAATTTTTAAACTTCCTCCTGGTGAACTTCCCCACGTTGTTGTTCCTGCAGTATAAACTATTTGCATAGTATTTCCCGTGCTGTTAACTTCAACATGCGTAGGAGTGATTATTGCGTTACCTTCACCGAAAGAAACATTTGTGTTTGTAGGAGTTACTGTAATTGTCATTGTATTAGTAAACGTACTTGCGTGAGTTTGTGTATTTGTGGTTGTTGCAGTTTGTGTTTGTGCCACCGTTATTGTATCTGTTGCCGATTCTGTGCATGTAAAAGAACCCGCTAATATCTGCGTTGAAGTTAATGATGAAGTAAATGTTATTGTTGGGCTTATATATTCAGTTTTGGTAAGTGTTAATGTTGCTGTTTTTGTTAAAGTATAAATATTTGTAGAAGTTATAACCAACGACTCTGTGATTGTCGGAGTATTTGTATATGTACCCGTGACAACTATTATTTGTGGCGTGCTAGTAACAATATCTGAAGGAGCAACGGGATTATTCCGTTTTTTTGTACATGAAATAATCAGTAAAACAAATAGAATTATCAACGAACTAAGTTTAATGAACTTTTTCATAATACCCTCCTGTTTTAATCTATTATAGTTACTATACCCCCCCCCCGAGGTATTTTGTCAAGTATCTAAATAAACAGTTAGCGTATAACAAATTATGTAAATTAAGAAACGAGGGGGGATACTTGCTATTTAATTTTTATTTTCCCGCTACGAAAAAACAAAAATAAAGCAAAATCAAAATGGTTCCGGGCCTTGAAAGTAGAAAGTAATACTATACCCACCACCCGAATACACGCTCTTTACGCCCAATCTCCTGTCTACCATCCAAGAAACTTATCGCCTTGAAAAACGCGATGTCACTTGCTTTTTATAACCTTCCAACAACCGCCTTTATCAGGGCCTATACGAGTAATAACACTTTCATCTTTAAGTTTTTTCAGATTCCACTCAACGCCTTTAATTGTTATTTTAGCCGCCTGCGAAATTTCAACAGAGTTAATTTTTGGATTTTCCGCAAGCAATCTTAATATTTTCTCCCTAGTTTTCTCCCTAGTTTTCTCCGCAAGCTTTAACCGCAAGCTTTAACCCTCCGCCAAATGTGGCATATGTTTATATTATCAGGAATGTTTGACAAATAAAAGATTATATTCTAAAATCAAATCATAACTAAGGAGGATTGCTTGGTAAAGATCAGTGATGTTATGATGACAGATGTTCTGACAGCGGCAAAAACAGACACAATACTTGATATGTCCAAACGGCTTCAGGCGCACCGCATAGGCGCTATTGTAATTGTGGATAATAACCGTTACCCTGTCGGAATAGTCTCCGAAAGGGACATAATACGCTCTTTGGGAATTTACAAAGAACAGGCACTGAACAAACAGGCGCAGGATATTATGAGCTCCCCCGTGCTGACGCTGGAACCTGACCAGGATATTGAAACAGCGGCAACGCTTATGTCCTTAAACATGATAAGAAGGATACCTATAACTGTAAATGACAGGCTTGCAGGCATAATTTCCTACCGCGATATCACTAACGCGCTTCGTAAAAACTATTATATGCTTGAACAGAAAACAGAAAAACTTGAAGACAAAGCCAACCACGACCCCTTGACGGGCCTTTTTAACAAGGGTTATATGGAAGAACAGCTTACCTATCATTTTGAACTTGCCAGGCGCTCCCGAAATTCCATGGCTGTCATGTTCCTTGACATTGACCATTTTAAAAAGGTCAACGACACTTACGGCCACCAGCGCGGCGACGAGGTATTGAAAAGAATCGCGCATATACTTAAGGATAAATCGCGCGCCATTAACGTGGTGGGCAGGTTCGGCGGTGAGGAGTTTATGATAATAGGCCCCATATCTGACTACAAATCCGCGCTTTACCTTGGCGAAAGGATACGCACAGCCGTGGAAAAAGAGGTTTTTTCACACGAAAACACTGATTTTAACATTACTATAAGCATAGGCATTTCGGTCTGGAACTCTTCAATCGCGTCGGAAAAAGACCTTGTAAAATTCGCTGACGAGGCCCTGTATACCGCAAAAAGAAACGGCAGAAACCAGGTAAGGATGTACGAGGGGTAGGGCGGAGGCTTAGAGGCTTAGAAGATTAGATGCTTGGTTTAGATTTGGTAGACGCGGGTCTTTAGCCCGCGGCATTTGATTCGGATATAGTGCTTTATAATCATAAGTATTAAAATAAAGTTTAAATGATTAAAGTATTGGAGACTTGAAAATTCCGCGGGACGCGCAGGAGCACGTCCCCTACAAAAACAAAAAAACATCAATAACAGAGTTTGAACGAATATACTTCAATTTTATTTAAACAACTTTCTTGTTAACAGGTTCTTCTGAACTTACCCCCAACACTTTTAAGTCGTAAAAACATTGAATCTAAAAAACTGCCGCGGGCTAAAGACCCGCGTCTACCAGTACAAATACCAAACTTAAACCTGTTCTTTTCCGCTTTCCAAATTTTGTTCAAACAGAAAATAAATGAATCCAACGCTTATCGGAAAAGTTATTATCCATCCCACAAGCACCTGCATTCCCAGAAGGTTTACAAGGGTAAAAACAAGCACTATCACAACATGTCCCATAAGGTTGTTTTTCACAGCGGTTTTCGCGCTGTATTTCAGCGAATCAATTATCCCCATCTTATTAAACGCCATGTAATAAGGTGCGTAAATAAAAAGCGCCATTATCAGAAGGCCTGGGAATATTACAAACACCAGCCCCGCGGCTGACATAAGCATTATCAGTAACCCCAGCCCAAACATCGGCGCGATAAGGTTCATAAATTCAAATATGTCATGAAAATCCGTTTTTTCCCCTGCTGACGCTTTTTTAACGGCAGAGGCAAGCCCCACAGACATCACGGGAAACAGTATTCCAAGCGTGATTGCGGAAAGCATGCCGGCGGTAAGCCCGCACAACAGTATATACACAGGCTCTTTTTTAACAGCCAGCAGTGATTTTTCCACAGCTTCTTTTATTTTCATTTTGTTGCACCCTTCCTTATTTTAATTCCGTATTTTTTCTTTATATAACTTATGTCCCTGTTTATTCCGGCAATTAAGGCGTCCTTGTCCTTAAACTTTTTTTCGCCCCTTAACCGTTCCAGAAACCTTACTTTCAGTTTTTTGCCGTATATGACAGAATCAAAATTAAAAATAAAAATCTCTATCAGCGCGTCTTTTTCGCCCTTAAGGGTCGGTGCAAACCCGATATTGGCGGCGCCGGTATAAACCTTCCCGTTGTATTCCACAGCCACGGCCCACACCCCGCTTGCCGGAATTTCCTCGTACTTGATGCGTATATTTGCGGTGGGAAAACCTATATCCCTGCCTATGTGCCTGCCTTCAATCACTTCGCCTTCTATCGTATAGGGCCTTCCAAGCATTTTATTGACAAGTTTAATGTCACCCTGTGCAAGTTTCTTTCTTATGATTGTGGAGCTTACTTTATAACCCTGCACCTTTTTATCAGCCACAACTGTCACATTAAAGCCAAGTTCTTTTGACATTGATTTTAAAAGCTTAACCCCGCCCAGGCCGCCGCGGCCGAATACAAAATCAGACCCGGCTATAATTGATTTCATGTTAAGTTTTTCAACAAGGATTTTTTTAACAAAATCTTCGGCTTTCATTGTTGACACTTTTGAAATATCCAGAATCACGCAGACATCAATGCCGTGCCTTTTTATAATTTCAAGGTTATGCGAATGTTTTTTGATAAGTTTTAATTCGGTGTTTTTTGAAAAATACCTGTCAGGATGCCCCGAAAAAGTCACAAGGACGCTTTTGCCGCCTATTTTCGCGGCCTTTCTTTTTGCCAGGTTTATAAGGGCCAGGTGCCCGGTATGCACGCCGTCAAACACGCCCACAATTACCGCGCTTTTTGACCGCAGCTTATTGCCTTTAATTCCTTTTAATATCTTCATCAGCTACTTCTTTCTGGTCTTAAAGTATTTCCTTATCTCTGACATTACTATTTTTTCCGCTTCCTTAACCGGCTTTTTAATAAAGCACCCGGAAGCGTATTTATGCCCGCCGCCGTTTAATTCCGTGGCTATCATATTGACGTCAACGCCGTGTTTGGACCTGAAAGAAACCTTTACGGAATCCGCGGTTACTTCTTTAAAAAGCACGGCCAAATCCACGCCCCTTATTGACCTGATTGAATTTATAAAATTATCCGTGTCGCTTTCTTTTGCCCCGGATTCTTTAAACATTTTTTTGGTAAGCACGCTCCACGCGGCCCTGCCTTCAAATTTCATGGCTGTAAGCATCTTTGCCATAAGTTTTGTGCTGGAAAAGGTTGTCGCGTAAACTTCGCCGGAAATCTGATTCGGGTTGGCGCCTGCCGATACAAGTTCTGCAATCACCTTATGCACTTCCGGAGTTGTATTGGAATAGGCAAAAGAACCGGTGTCAGTGACTATTGCAGTGTATAATCCGCAGGCAATATCTTTGGTTATTTTCCACCCGTTAAATTTCATAAACTGATACAGCTGCATTCCCACAGCCGCGGCTTTTGGCTCCACCACGTTTAAATCGCCGTACATCACGTTTCCAAGGTGGTGGTCAATATTGATTGTCCGCTTTGCCTGTTTAATATGGTCAACAATGTGCCCGTTTCTTGCCAGATCCGGGCATTCAAGAAATATTGCCAGGTCATAACAGCCTTTAACTTTCTGCGAATGTTTCACCCTGCCTGCAAGGGGCAGAAATTTATAAATGTCCGGCAGCGGGTCGCGGTTTATAAATTCCGCCTTCTTTCCCATTTTTAAAAGCATATTCAGAAGGGCCACGCCCGAACCAAGGCCGTCGCCGTCCGGATTAATATGGGTGGTTAAAAGAATTTTGCGGGATTTTTTTATAAGCCCGGCTATTTCATTCGCCTGTTTCTTTGTCATGCTTTTTTTCCTCTTCTATCTGCCTGAAAAGATTTTCAACCCTTAAACGTTCTTCGTAAGAGTTGTCCATTTTAAAAATAAGTTCCGGCGTATGGCGCAGTTTAACGGCGTCGCCCACCTGCCCCCTGATAAAACCGGAAGCCTGCCTTAGCCCTTCAAGTGATTTTTTCTTCTGTTCTTCATCCCCCATGACGCTTATGTAAATATGCGCCTCCCTAAGGTCGTTTGTAAGGCTTACGGAATGCACTGTGACAAAACCTATCCGCGGGTCTTTTACTTCCCTCATTATGATGGTGCTTATTTCCCTTTTCATCAGGCTTTCAACTTTTTGTTTCCTTATGCCCTGCATTTGCGCGCCTCTGCTTTTCCGGTTACAGTTTCTTTAATTTCTGCCTTTCTTCAAAGAAAATTATCGTGTCGCCCACAGCCGGCTCTTTATAACCTTCCACTACCACTCCAAATTCATACCCTTCCTTCACTTCCTTCACCGTATCTTTAAACCTCTTAAGCGTTTTAACCTCTGCCCTTAATAATTCATAACCGTTCCTTTTCACTGCAGCCGTGGAATCCTGATAAGCCTTGCCTTTTCTCATATAGCTTCCGGCGATGTTCACATTTTCGCTTTCAACCTTAAATACCTGCCTTACTTCAGCTTCGCCTATTTCCACAAGTTCGTATTCCGGCTCTAAAAGCCCTTCCATGGCAGCCTTTATTGAATCAACCACTTCATAGATTATATGATAAATCTTTATTTCAACGCCTTCCTGCTTTGCAAGGTCCTTGGCAGCCGGAAGCACGGAAACAAAGAAGCCTATAACCACGGCGTCCGAAGCGTCCGCAAGAAGCACGTCGCTTTCCGTGATGTCGCCGACATCCTTGTGGATTACCTGAACCTGTATTCCGTTATCAGAAGATATTTTTTCAATCGCTTCGGACAGCGCTTCAACAGAGCCGATGCCGTCGCCTTTAATAATAACCTGAAGCTTTTTTTCAGCCCCGGATTCTATTTTCTTATGCAGGTCTTCAAGCGTCATTTTTTTCTTCTTTTTGTCGTCCTGGAAACGCCTGATGTCGGTTGAACGCTTTGCCGCTATCTGTTTTACCTCTTTGTCGTTGGGGAATACCTTTATTTTATCGCCGGCGTTCGGAACTTCTTCAAAGCCAAGCACTTCCACCGGTATTACGGCTTTCGCGTCCTTTAACCTTTTTCCCTGGTCGTTAAATATCGCCCTTACTTTACCGTAAGTGTAATTTGTTATAAACGCGTCGCCAATTTTCAGCGTGCCTTTCTGAAGAAGCACTGTGCCCACGGCGCCGCGGCCTTTGTCAAGCCTTCCTTCAATGACAACGCCCTGCGCGTATGTGTCCGGGTTTGTCTTTAATTCAAGCATTTCAGATTCAAGAAGTATGCGTTCTAAAAGGTCATTAATGCCTATTTTTTTCTTTGCCGAAATCGCGACAACCTGGGTCTTGCCGCCCCATTCTTCGGGGACAAGGCCGTATTTTGTAAGTTCCTGCTTGATTTTGTCGGGGTTCGCGCCTTCTTTGTCTATTTTATTTATCGCGACGATAATCGGCGCGCCTGCGGCTTTGGCGTGGTCTATGGCTTCCTTTGTCTGCGGCATTATGCCGTCATCGGCCGCCACAATTAAAATTACAATATCCGTCGCCTTTGCGCCGCGGGCCCTCATCGCGGTAAAAGCCGCGTGGCCGGGAGTGTCAAGAAAAACAACATCGCCGTGGCCTGTTGACACTTTATAAGCGCCTATTTTCTGCGTAATTCCGCCGTGCTCTCCGCTTACAACATTTGATTCGCGTATGGCATCCAGAAGCGATGTTTTTCCGTGGTCAACGTGGCCCATTATGGTTACGATAGGGCAGCGCGGTTTTAAGTCTTTGGGATTATCCGGCACTTCCGCGAAAATATCATCGCCGAATATGTCCTTAAATTTAATTATCTTGTTGTATTCGTCCGCTATTATCTGTACTTCTTCTTCGCTTAGCACCTGGTTCATTGACGCCAAAACGCCCATGCCCATAAGTTTCTTAATAAGTTCAACGGGCTTTATTTCAAGCGCGGCTGCGAATTCCGACACTGTCATACTTTTATTTATTTCAAGGATCTCTTTTTCAGGCGCAGCCGGTACAGCCGGCGCCGCAGCCGGAGCAGGCGCAGTTTCAGCGGGCTCGGGTGCGGGCACGTGCACGGATTCAGCGGCTTTCTTTGCCGGTGCAGGCGCCTGTTTCTTTTCCGGAACCGCGGCAGCCTTAACTGCAGGGGCTTCCGGAGTTTTTGCGGGCGCAGCCGGTACGGTTTTTACCGCCGCCTGCGGCTGTTCTTTTACCGCAGGTACTTTTGTTTCAACCGGAGCGCCGGAAAGCATCTTTTCAATTTTTTCTGTCAGTTCTTCCGGCATGCTGCTCATGTGGCTTTTGACTTCAATGCCCATGTCGGTTAAGATTTTTATTATATCCTTGTTTTCCTTACCGTGATTTTTAGCAAATTCGTATATTCTCATTTATTCACCCTGTTCTTCCTTTTCAATTAGTGCCTGGGCTTTTTCTTTAAGCTTTTCAGCAGCCTCTTCATCACAGCCAAGGACATTTATAATATCCGGAGTACCGGCATGAACAAAATCTTTCAGGTTTTTTATCCCTGTTTTCTTAAGCTCTTTTAAAAGTTTTACCGGGATGTCATCTCCAAGTTTAAAAAGGTCATACGCCACCTGGTCTTTAAAATTGCCCTTCATCTCTTCAATCTTTTCTTTCGTAAACTCGCTTAAACGCAGGACCGACACTTTCCATTTTGTTATCTTGGCCACAAGCCTCATGTTGATGCCGTTTTTTCCTATTACCTGCGAAAACTGCTCGTCAGGCACCGCTATTATTGTATAGTGGTTTTCCTGGTCAATATAGATGTCTTTTATCTCTATGGGCGCTATCGCGCTCTGCAGATATTTCTTTATGTCTTCGTCATACAGGACCACGTCAACCTTTTCACCGTGAAGCTCCCTTATGATGGTCTGAATCCTGCTGCCTTTCACGCCTATGCACGCGCCTACAGGGTCAATGTGGGAATCGTTTGTCGCGACCACAACCTTTGTCTTAACGCCGGGTTCCCTGGCAATGTATTTAATTTCAACGGTGCCCTGGTCAACTTCTGTGACTTCCTGCGCGAAAACCCTTTTGATAAAATTCGGATGCGTCCTGGAAAGTTCCATAATCGCGCCTTCCTTGCCGCGCGTGACTTTAAGCGCAAGCGCCCTTATCCTGTCGCCTATCCTGTATTTTTCATGGGCAACCTGCTCGCGTACTTTTAAAACGCCTTCAACGGCGCCAAGGTCCACAATCACGTCGCCGCGTTCAATTGTATGTACGGTTCCGGTCACAATTTCGCCTTCTTTATTTTTTGTTTCCAGAAATATCTGTTCTTTTTCCACTTCGCGTATTTTCTGCGTTATCACCTGTTTGGTGGTCTGTGCGGCAATCCTTCCGAATTCCTTGGGATAAAAAAGGACCTCTATGATGTCGCCAAGCACTGCGTCATTTTTTAATTCTTTGGCTGCGCTTAAGCTTATTTCGGTGAAATCATTTGACGCTTTTTCCACAACGGTCTTTTTCCAGAAGAACTTCAGTTCTTCGCCGAATTCCACCCTGATTTCAGGCTTGACGCCGTATACTTTTTTCGCGGCAGACGTGATGCCGCGTTCAAAAGCATCAATCAGTTCCTTTTCATCTATATTTTTCAGCTTTTCAACCTGCTGAAGCATCTGTAAAATTTCGTTTCCCATTTTTTATTACCCCGCTTTCTTCTGTGTACGCCCATAAGGGCGCTTCTGTCCTTAAAAATCAATTTCTAAATTTGCCTTTTTTATATTTGAAAAAGGTATTTTTCTTTCGCCTTTTTTCGTAGCCAGCACAACGCTTTCTTCGTCGCTTTCCTTTATATGCCCTATCTGGCAGTTTTCGTTTTCTATGGCTTCAAATACCGTAAGCTTTGCAAGTTTGCCTTCAAACTTTTTATAATCAGCCGGTTTTTTCAGCGGCCTGTCCAGCCCCGGCGAGCTTATTTCAAGGTTATAATCCGAATGCACCGTGTTTTTTTCAACAAGCAGGTCGTCAATCAGCCTGCTCATCCTGGCGCATTCGTCCAGATTAATACCTCCGGTTATCTTGTCCATCTTTATTCGGATGTAAAGTTTTCTCTGGCCCGTGGAAACGTCAATATCCACAAGTTCCATGAAATTGTCCTTTACAAGCGGCTCTATCTCTTTTTCTATCAGGTCCCTTAAAGATACTTTTTCTTCCATTTAATTACCTCTATAAAAATATAAAAGTGGGGCAAGAAACTTCCCCACTTGTGTTAAGCACTTGTGCAGGCTTTAACTTCATTTTAATTATAACAGAAACCAATTACATAATCAAGCCGGTATTTGCCTGAACCCCGGCAGGAATGGGATTTTAAGCATTTTGTTTTACAATGCGGAACAAAAACGCTTCTGCTTTAAAACTGTATCTGCGCTTTGTATTCGCCGGCCTCATTTTTGCAGGATATAAGCTTTTTTCCCGTGTGGCCGCACCATTCCTTTAAATCCTTGTCAAAATTGTCGCAGTCCGCGTTTACTTCCATTATATCCCCGGGTTTCATATCAGGGACATAGATGGCAATTCTTAAAACAGGCAGCGGATATTTTAAACCGCTGCAGTCCACGTGTACTGTACCCATAACACATACCTCCCCTTACAGCCCCTTATATCTGATGCTTGTTGTTGAATACCACAGATAAAGTATAGCCGCAAAAATATTTAAAATCAAGAGAAGGCAGGTTATTAAGATATCTTTCTGTACATCGCCTCAAAAACATCAAAGGCTTTCTGTGAAAACAGCGCGAATATGACTTTTTTTACGTGTAAAGGCGCAGCGCGGTCAAAGGCCTTTACTTCTTCTGTCATAATTTCCGCGCATTTTTCCAGGGAGAATCCTCCGACTCCGGTCCCAAGCGCCGGGAACACAATGGAGGAGCACTGCAGTTTTTCCGCAAGCTTAAGGGAATTTGAAACCGCTTCTTCTATGATAACGCTGTCAGGAGAAGTATCCCTTCCCATTACAGCAGCATGGATAACGTGCCTGTATGGAAGTTTACCCGCCCCGGTTTCCACGGCCTGTCCCGGCTCCACCGGCCCTTTGGACATGGCTTCTGTTTCTATTTCGCGGCCGCCTTTTATTTTAATGGCGCCGGCCACTCCCGAACCCATCCATAACTCATTATTCGCGGCGTTTACAATAATATCCGCGGACACGCCTGTAATGTCACCGTGGACAAGTTCTATGACAATATGCTGAAGTTTTTTTGAAATCATTTTCCCCTCCCTTTTTGCCGGCTTTATCTTGCCCTTGCCCTTAAAAGCCCAAGGACCCTGTTCATGTCGTCAGGCAGCGCGGAATTAAAAGACATTTTTTTTCCCGAAAACGGGCTTTCAAATTCCAGCACGCTGGCGTGCAGCATCTGCCTTGGAAAAATATCTTCGGCGCTTTTTATGTCGTAGCCAAGGCACCGCGCAAGGTCATTGTCCTTTGACCTGTTTCCGTAAACCGGATCTCCCACAACCTCGTTTTTTATGTAATTCATGTGCACGCGTATCTGATGCGTCCTGCCCGTAAGTATTTTAACCCTAAGCAGCGTCGCGTTTGAAAATATCTCTTCAGGTTCAAAAATCGTATACGCCTCTTTGCCGCCCGAATACTTTGCCGCGTATTTCAGCCTGTTGCCCGCGTCCCGTGCTATATGCGTGTTTATATGGCCGGCCTGTTCCACCCTTCCGTGGACAATGCACCTGTAAATCTTTGTAATCTCTTTTTTCTTGAAAAGCGCGGCAAGTTTGTGATGGGCTTCCCCGTTTTTTGCAACCACCATAAGGCCGGAAGTGTCCTTGTCCAGCCTGTGCACGATCCCTATCCTGCTTCCTTCGCCTTCATAATCCTCTTCATTGATATGCCTTCCCACAAGCGCGTTTACCAGCGTGCCTTCGCTGTGCCCCGGCGCCGGATGCACCACAAGGCCGGCCTGCTTGTTTATCACCATCATTTCATCATCCTGATAGACAATATCCAGCGGTATGTCCTGCTGCAGAAGTTCAAATTTTTTTGGAAGCGCTTCGGTGTATTCTATGATGTCGCCTTTTTTAAGTTTATATCCGGGGGAGTCTGTTATCTTTTTGTTCAAAAGCACATAGCCGTTTTCCATCATATGCTTTATTACAGACCTTGAAAGGCCGGTTGTTTCCCTTAGAAAAACATCCGTCCTTGGCCTGTCATCTGAATTTACTTTGACTGATTTTTTTTCCATTTAACAAACACAAACACGGCGCCGGCCGCACCCGCCGCAATCATAAAAATGCTTATGAAAGTGGAGGTTGACAAATTCATAATCTGCCCGCGTTCCGCGTCTCCCCTGAAGGTTTCCATTATTAAACGTATTATGCCGTAATTCATAAAATATAAAAAGAAAATCAGCCCTTTTATTTTTTTGACCGAGCGGTAAAAAATCAGAAGGAAAAGAAAATTTAAAAAATTCAGCGCTGATTCGTAAAGCTGAACCGGAAGATGGGGCAGGTTATCGCCTATTTCCGGAAAAACAACGCCGCACTTTTCGTCAACCGCGCCGTAGCAGCACCCGTTAAAATAACACCCTATCCTTCCTATGGCGTGGCCAAGCGCGACAAAAGGCATGCAGATATCGCCTATTCTTAATATGGGAAGTTTTTTCAGCTTCAGCCAGATTATATCCGCGGCAATCGCGCCTATAAGGCCGCCGTAAAATACCAGCCCGCCTTCCCAGACTTTAAAAACATCCGCTATGTTTTTCGCGTACACTTCATCCCACCATATCCCCACGTATAAAATCCTTGCCCCTATTACCGCGCCTATTATGGAAACAAGGCCCAGGTCTGTTATGGGTTCGCCTTTAAAACCTTCTTTTTTCGCAAGCATTCCGGCAAGCAGAATACCGGCAAGAAAGCCTATTGCCGTTGAAAGGCCGTATGAACGCAGCTGAAAAAAACCAAAATCAGCTATTACGGGGTGCATTTTTATCCTCCCCATATATCAGCATAAAAATAATGAAAAAGAAAACACCCACGCTTATCGCGCTGTCCGCCACGTTGAATACCGCGAAGTGCCACGATTTATGATAAACCTCTATGAAGTCAGTTATTTTTCCGAACAGCAGCCGGTCAACAAAATTCCCAAGCGCGCCGCCGATTATAAGCCCGCAGCTGAAGTTGTATAAAAATTTCGGGCTTCTGTATTTGTACCAGTAGGTCAGAATCGCGGCGATTGCAAGCGCCACTATTGCAAGCAGTATCCATCTTTTCGCGGGGTGGTTAATATTTCCAAGCATGCCGTAAGATACGCCGCTGTTTTCAATATATGTTATGTTCAAAAACCCCTTGATGGCCGGTATAGACTGATAAAGGGTCATCGTGGATTTAATAATAAATTTGACCAGCTGGTCAATTCCCAGCACTGTTAAAATTGTGATTATAAGCGTTTTCATTTTTTCTCCTTTAAAAAAACTGTTCTGCGGAAAATATGTATCCAATAATATTTCCGTCCCTGTCTTTTACTTTTCCTGTATTCGCGCGCAATTTTTTAACGGTTCCGGATTCAATAACCGATATTTCCTTATTATCAGAAGGCTGTTTTTTAAGCATCAGTTCATTTAAAAGTTTTGCGGGCCCGCTTAATCCTTCCTGATGGTTAACGTTTAAATTAACCGCCTTGCCCCTTCTTATGCCGAAAATCTCTTCAGCCCGCGAATTAAAAACCTTTACAGCGCCGGAGGCATCCGTGACTATGACGGCCTGTTTTAAAGAATCATACACCCTTGAATGAAATTCATTTAAGGTGTGAATGTCGCCGCGGAAACCTTCAAACTGTTCCGCAAGCTCGCCGTAAGCCTGCCTGACCTTTTTCTTTTCTTCCAGCTCCTGATTTGCTTTCTCCGCAATAAAACTTGCGTGAAGCGACACCACAAAAATAAACGGGATATTAAGAATCTCTTTTTCCTGAAACAGTCCGGCAAAACCGGTTTCCCTGCCCGTTGAACTTATTATCACATAAACAGCCGTTGTAACAGCCGCAATTACCAGGCTCATCCCGACGGACTGGCTTAAGGCAGCCATAAAAACCGCAAGAAATATTACCATAAGCATCTTAAAAGAAACGCCGCCCAGCCAGTACGCGCCGAAACATACAAGTATTATATCAAGTATGAAAATAATGTAATGCAATTTCATGCCTTCGTACATTTTTTCCGGCAGCATTATAAAAAATACATTGGATATTATTACAATTGCAATATAGAAAAAAATAAACCCCGCGGATTCAATTATGGCGCCCGCGTTGTAAATTCCCAAAAGCAAAATTACAAGGGACAACAGCGCCCTTATGGAATTTATGCCTCTTTTTGTCTGTTTAAGCCTTTCTTCCATTTGTTACCTTCCTGCCTGCTGCGCCTGCTCTGTCACTTCCTTGACATAAAGCAGAATGTCGGCTATCTGGGATCCAAACCACGGCATGCCTCCCAGTTTTACAAAAACGCTCTTTAAAATGGCAAGCACTATCGCACCCACCACGGTCGCGCCAAGCAGGAATCCGACGCCCCTGGATAAACCTATAATAAAATTTAAAAATATCAGCCTGAACGGCCTTTTTTTCACGTCTATAAACTCTTCTATGTTTCCGGCTTCAAGTATTGCCGCGACCTTCTGCATAAGGTTCATATCATAGGCAAGCACCTTTTCTTTATTGCCGGTTTTTTTCTTTTTCACGGGGCTGTCTTCTTTTTTCATGCCGCCTCCGGTTAACCCAGATTTTCCACGCACCTTGAACAAAGCCCCGGATATTCCGGATTGCTGCCCGTGGTGTCCGTGTATCTCCAGCACCTTTCGCACTTTACAGCGTCTGATTTGCCGGCTGTTATTTCAAGGCCAAAATCCCACTCTTTATCTTCAAGTTTGCCGGCAGGGCTGTAAGATACGCCTGATACTATTATCATCTGCTCCACTTCTTCTTTTGAAAGTTTCTTTAAAATCCTGTCAAGTTTCGCGGAAGCGTAGCTGATGTTTATAACAGCCTCGTAAGGGTGGTTTATTATTTTTTCTTTCCTTTTGTCCTCTATTTTCTTAAGCGCCGCGTCCCTTAATTTATTGAATATCTCCCAGCCCTGCACTTCTTCATCGCTTAAAAGCGGCTCTTTTTCATTTGTCCATTTTTCAAGCTGAATATGGTTTTCATTTTTTAATTCCTGCGGTATAAACTGCCAGACTTCATCGGCTGTAAACGCCAGCACCGGCGCTATTGCCTTTGTAAGGTTGATAAGCATTTTGTATATGACGGTCTGCGCGCCGCGGCGTTCAATGCCATTGCTTTTAAATGTGTACAGCCTGTCCTTTAACACATCAAAGTAATATGACGAAAGGAAGGTGGAACATAAATTTGTAAATTCCCTGTAGACCCTGTGGAATTCAAATCTTTCATAGTATTTATCAAGCGAATCCAGCAGCACCTGCATGCGGTGAAGCGCGTATTTGTCAAACGCGGATAATTTTTCATACGGCACCGCGTTTTCTTTTTTAAAGTCGTTCACCGCGCTTAACATATAGCGGAAGGTGTTTCTTATGCGCCTGTAAGAGTCCGTCACCCTTGACATAATTTCTTCTGATATGGACTGGTCCGCGGTAAAATCTTCGGACGCGACCCACAGCCTTAAAACATCCGCGCCGCCTTTTTTAATAAGGTCAAGCGGGTTTATTACGTTGCCAAGCGACTTGTGCATGGCTCGGCCCTGGCCGTCAAGTATCCAGCCGTGGCTGATTACGGATTTAAACGGAGCCTTGCCCCTGAACCCAACCGCGGCAAGAAGCGATGACTGAAACCATCCCCTGTACTGGTCCGAACCTTCAAGGTACAAATCAGCGGGCCAGGATAAATCATCCCTTGTTTCAAGAACGGAAAAACTTGAAGCGCCTGAATCAAACCAAACGTCAAAAATATCATTTCCCCTGTCCACGTTACCGGAGCCGCACTTGGGGCATTTGCACTCTTCGCCCAAGATTTCCTTTGCCGTATGTTTAAACCAGCCGTCGCTGCCTTCTTCTTTAATAAGCGCCCTTACCTTCGCGATAGTTTTTTCTGTAACTATTGATTCGCCGCAGTCTTTGCAGGTAAATACAAAAATAGGCACGCCCCATGAACGCTGACGCGATATGCACCAGTCCGGCCTGCCTGATATCATCTTTGATATCCTGTCTTCACCCCATTCATTGAACCACTTTACGTTTTTGACTTCGTCTAACGCTTTGGCGCGGAAATTATTTTTTTCCATGGAGATAAACCACTGGTTGGTCGCCCTGTAAATGATGGGGCTTTTGCAGCGCCAGCAGTGCGCGTATGAATGGGTTATTTCTTCCTGTGCTAAAAGCGCTTTTTTCTCTTTTAACAGTTCCACTATTTTAAGGTTGGCGGCAAAAACGTGTTCGCCTTTCATCAATTCAAATTCATTTGTATAATGCCCGCTTGCGTCCACTGGGTTTAATATCTGAAGGTTGTATTTTAATCCCGCCACGTAGTCTTCGTGGCCGTGGCCCGGCGCTATATGAACGCAGCCTGTGCCTGTTTCCAAAGTCACGTAATCCGCGTTTATGACAAGCGAATCCCTTTCAACAAAAGGGTGGCTGCACACGGCATATTCTAAATCCCTGCCCTTAAACACGGAAATTTCCTTAAGCCCTGATATGCCTGTCTTTTCCTCAAACTGAGTTTTTAAACCCTTTGCCAGAATATACTTTTCGCCTGCTGCTTCATATACGGCGTAATCAAAATCCGGGTGAAGCGCTATTGCCACGTTTGCCGGAAGCGTCCACGGGGTGGTTGTCCAGATAACAACATACGCGTCTTTGCCGGGTTTGGCTTTTGATTTGGAATCGTCCTTGATTTTGAACCTTACAAATACGGATGTTGATTTATGGTCCGCGTATTCCACTTCTGCTTCTGCCAGCGCGGTTTCGCACCTGCAGCACCAGTACACGGGTTTTAAGCCCCTGTATACAAGGCCGTTTTTATACATCTCCCAGAAAATATCAACCATTTTGGTTTCATATTCTTTGTTAAGGGTAAGGTACGGGTTTTCCCAGTCGCCCATTATTCCAAGCCTTTTAAACTGGTCGCCCTGCAATTTAACATATTTCATCGCGTATTCATGGCACAGCCTGCGTATTTCCGGCTTTGTCATTGTTTTGGCCCTGCTGCCCAGATTCTCCGCGACCTTGTGTTCAATGGGCATTCCGTGGCAGTCCCATCCCGGCACGTAAGGCGAGTAATAACCCTTAAACGAGCGGTAGCGGACAACAATATCTTTTAAAACTTTATTTAAAGTATGCCCCATATGAATATTGCCGTTGGCATAAGGCGGTCCGTCATGAAGAATGTATGAAGGAGCGTTTTCTTTTTTACGCTTTTCAAGGAGTTTTTCATAAACCTTATCATCTTCCCACTTCTTATAAAACTCCGGCTCCCTCTGATTAAGGTTTCCCTTCATCGGAAAATCCGTCTTTGGCATGTGTATGGCAGTGTCTTTTTTTTCCATAAATATATACTCTCCTGATATGTCAAAATCTCCGTTTTATACGGGAATATACATTTTTATCATAAAAAAGGGTTATGCACAAGGAGTTTTGCCTTACAGGGGATTATCGCTTTTACTTTCCACTTTCAAGACCCGGCACCGCTTTATTGTAATTACACAAAAAACTCTCGGTAGTTACATTCTAATTTCTTATAAATAGACTCAAAAATAACGGAGCTAATACTATTGGCATATATAAAATATATACAACCAGTAATTTCCATGTCCAGTTGTATAATTTCAATATTCTTTTTATCTGAATAATATACATTATCGGCATAGCAACACTCATAAATATCCAATATATTAGAACAACCCAAAAATCTATCTTATCAAGAAGTTCTAAATCGTGCTCCTTCGCCATTATACCAATTAAATATAGCAAATAATATATGCCCCAAAAAACTACCGGAAGTATCAAAGAAATTACAATTTCTTTTTTCATTAATATATTTTCTTTCAATTAAACACTCCTATTTTTAATAAAAGTAATTATGCCTTTATTATAACGCGATAATGTATATTGGATAAAATCATTCCCAGTTGCCGTTCCATTTATCAAACCCTATATGATTCTTTGATGTCTTGATTAAAATCTAACAGATAACTCAAGATAAATAAAGGATATTCTTCTTTCATGGGCTGCAACCGCTAACAGCAATTTATAGGCCTATTGATTATACTCGCGGGGAGTGGTAGTATTTTGCTATGACACAGGAACAACTGGGATGGGACAGCAGGTTTGAAGAGGAATTTGAACCTTTCAGAAAAGAAGGCCTTACCCCCGCGCGCGTAATAGCAGAGCACAGGGAAAGGTACATATTGCACACGGGCGAAGCCGAAATAGCCGGCGAAGTATCCGGCAGATTCATGTTCACCGCAATAACGCCGTCGGATTACCCCAAGACAGGCGACTGGGTAGCGGTATCCGAATTTCCCGCCGAGCAAAAAGCCATAATACACGGCCTTGTGCCGCGCCGCACCTGCTTTTCAAGAAAAGCGGCAGGCGTTAAAACTTTGGAACAGATCATGGCTTCAAACATTGACACAATTTTTGTGGTTCAGGGCCTTGACAACAATTACAACCCAATGCGCCTTTTAAGATACGCGGCTTCAATTAAAAACACGGGAATTTCGCCTGTTGCAGTGCTTAACAAATCCGATATCAACCCCGAAGCACCGCAGATACTTGAAAAAACAATTAACCTGCTTTCCCCTGTTCCTGTAATTGAAATAAGCGCGAAAACCGGCAGCAATATGGATAATCTTAAAAACTTTATGCGCGAAGGCATGACATCTGTTTTTGTGGGTTCTTCAGGCGCGGGCAAGTCCACAATTATAAACAGCCTTGCCGGCAGGCAGGTAGCACAGACTCACGAAGTCCGCGAGGACGATTCCAGTGGAAGGCATACAACCGTGGCGCGCCAGCTTTATTTTATAGATAACTGCGGCATGGTTATTGACACGCCCGGCATTAGGGAACTTCAGCTTTGGGATGACGAAGGCGCATCCGCGCCCGGATTTGACATTGTCCTTGAATACGCGCAGAACTGCAGGTTTAAGGACTGCCTTCACGAAAACGAACCTGGCTGCGCCGTAAAAGAAGCGGCTGAAAAAGGCTTGATAGCGCCGGAGATTTTAAGAAGCTACTTTAAACTGCGCCGTGAAATGGAATTTATACGGTCCAAGACCGATGAAGGTGCTGCGCTGGAAAGAAAGAAAAAAGAACGCAGCTTTGGCAAGATGATTAAGAACACGCTGGAAATCAAGAACAAAAGAAAATAAAAAAGCCGGGGCTTATAGCCCCGGCTTTTGAATACTGCCCGTTATTACTCTTTAGGCTCCGGAAGGGGCTTTCCTGAAATAAGTTTTATATCCCCTTTAAGCCTTTTTAAATTAAACTTAAGGTCCTTGTCGTTTTTCTTTATCTTTCTCTTAATTTCAAGCACAGAATCCTTGTTGTCTTTCTGGTATTTTAAGGCGTCTATCAGGCTGTCAATGTTGGCTTTCTTTGACTTTACAAGCTCTTTTATCTTCTTGAACACAACCACATCGCTTCCGTCTGTTGTGCGGTAAACTTCAAGCCACAGAAGCATCTCATCCATCATTTCCTGCGCTTCATAAATCTCTTCTTTTGGCTCAAAATAAAGTATCTCTTTTGAGGCCACTTCTTCGCTGCCGCTTTCGCTTTCCTTTATTCCACGCCCCGTAAGTTCGCTTGTGCGTTCGTTACTGTAGCTGGAGCTTACAACTTCCTGCCTTATTGCCTTTACCCCGTCTTCCACCAGAGCGGATACATCCTCTGACGCCGTAACCACCCTCTGGTCAAAACCGTTTTCTTCCGTGTTTTCCGGTATGTAGGCATAAACCGCCGCGGCCATAAGAACCGCCAGCACCGCCGTAACCGATGTTTTTAGTCTCATTTTTCTGTTCCTCCTTTTCATTTTTTACTTCTGTCAGTTTGACGGAAGCAATTCATTTTTTGTTTACTTCAGTTAAAGGCATAAACCGGAATTATTTTTTTGGAACCTGCTTTAAGCTTTATCTCAAACGGTATTTCCCTGCGCCCTGTAGCTGTATCAAGGGTCAGGTTAATTGTCCTTTTGCCGGGCTGATAATACTTCCTTGCGATGATAAACCTTGAAGGCAGCGTCCTCCAACTTCTTGTATCCGCCTGTTCCGACGCATAGCTATAAATGTTCATAAGCAGGCTCATTGTGCTGTTCTTGCCGTTATCGGATAAGGCCTGCGACGCGAAAAATTTTGCCGCAGCCCTTGCCACAGCTTTCGCGTATATAAGGCCGTTTTTATGTTCAAGATTTTTAAGCGCTATGGCTGTAAGGTTTTCCGCCTCAAAAGCCGGGGCTTCGCCGTCAACGTAAACCGAATTTACAACGCTGCCGCGCGGCATAAAAACCGGGAAAGCCACTGTTACCAGATACGGTTTTCCGTTTTTATCCTTAACAGCCGCGTTTTGCTGTTTGCTTACCTTGTAAGGGGCCATGCCGTCGTACACCACAAATATAACTTCGCCCTTATCCCTTGTGTCCGCGTGCCGCGGGTAGGACTGAATTCCGAATTCTTCCTTATATTCTTTCAGGTCGTCGTAAAACTTTAACGCTTCCGCTGTCCTTAATATGTCAAGCTTTACCCTCTGCGGAATTTCAGTGCCGTAAAGCGAGGCGTAATCCGTATACCCCGCAAGGCTTTTTTTATAATCAATATAGGCGTCATTGTAATCGCCCTTTAATTCATACGCTATCGCGGACAGATACCTTGCAAACGCGTCTTCTTTATATATTGACTTTCCTTCGTACCTGTCATTTATAAGATTAAGCCTGTTGTTTACTTTTCTTGCCTCCACCTGCGCGCCGGACGCGTCCCCGGCATACAGGAAATTAAGGCACTTCATAATATTAATCATTACCTGTTCAAAATCCTCGCCTTCGTAAGGAAGGCTCATGTCGTTTGTCAGAAACGACCCTATGTGCTGCGTGGCGCTTTTGGTGTAAAGCGATTCCACTTTCAGTTCGGCGTTTTCAAGGTGTTTCGTGCTTTCTTTGTATTCGCCCATCATCTGAAGAATGGCGCCCTTGTCAAAATAATAAAGCAGTTCGTGTTCGCCTTTGTAATTGTCCTTTGATTCTTCAATTACTTTGTCTGCTTCGGCAAACTGCCCCGCGCCCATCTGCATGTCCACTTTTTTGTAAAAACTCATCGCGGCACAGCCGCCCAGAAAAAAGGCGGCAAGTGCCGTGATGAGGATTATCTTTTTCATGACTGATTAGAAACCTATTCCCGGTTTGTCTATTATTTTCTTTATCTTCTTCTGTCCGACCCATGCTTTTTCGTTTGATTCAGTGTCAAAAAGCTCCAGGTCTATCTGGTAGTAAATTACCTTTTTGCCGGCAGCCGCGTCAGAAATTGAAGTGATGACGCCTTTTAACATATAGTCAGCCGCTGTTTCTTTCTTAAACTGTTTCATTGTTGATTCCGAAGAGTATTCCTGCATATCTTCGCGTTCTTTTCTTATCTCTTCCCTTTCAGCCGCGCTTGCCACAAAACGCACGTCGCCTGAATTGGTAAGCTCTTTTTCAATATCTTTCCTGAATGTTTCAACTTCAATATGTTCCTCTGTTTTGTTCCTGATATCGCCCACAATTACGCGCGGTTCTTTTCCTGTTTCCTTAAGGAACCTTCTTAACCACGGCCTTTCAAGCATTTCCTTTACCATCTGTTCCGCCACAAGTTGGGCGTCCGTATCGTTCCATCTTCCGGACAGGTCCATAACAGTGTCGGTTTCAACCCTTTTTACTGTTGTCCCCGCGCATGAAACCGCAACCATGGCGATTACAAGCACAGCTAAAACCATTGCCAATTTCTTCATAACGCCTTCCTCCTTTATATAATTTTTTAATTAAAACCTGAAGTGAATTCCGCCCTGAAGCCCAAGGTTGTCTATCTTGTTTGTTTCGCCCCACGCCGTGTCAAACGGGTCTGCCATATCCGAAAAACTTCTCATGTAAACCATTCCAAGGCTTATGCCAAGCGCGTTTTCCAGCGCCACGTCAACACCCGCGTCAAAATGCCCTGCCATAACCGTCTTGTCAAGCGCGCCGACGTAAGTCATACCCGCCGCGATGTAAGGGGTAATAGTAGTAGGCATAAAGAACCATTTTACTGATAAGTCAGCCGTGATTCCCGGAAAGAACGCTCCGGCGCCAAGGGCTATCTGGAAGTTTGGGTTGATGTTGTAGCCGTAAGCAACTCCGGCGATTAAAGGCATTCCGCCCACAATCGCGATGTCATTCGGCCTCATATCCCTTGGATAGTAGGTCCGCTCCGTGTCCTGATTGGTGGCCATTAATTTTTCCACCTTTTCAGTTACAGAACCTTTGAATCCGCCTTCCGCATTTTCAGTCACACCCGCAAAAACAGCTGCCGCAAAAACCGAGAAAATTACCAAAAACAACACACTTTTTGCTTTCATCATTGCCTTTCCCTCCTTTTTTTGATTGGAATTTAAATATATCATAAAATACGCTAAAAGTGAATTTCTAATATATTTAACCTCCGGTTTTCTTTAAGATAGACGCAAAAGGGTTTATTTTGGTTTACACGCATAAAAAAAATTTTACCGTATAAGGTACAGTTTTTCATGCTGCTTTACCATAATATCCGCGTCAAACTGCGAAAGGTATTTTGCCGCCTGACTGCCGTAAACCGGCTTTTTGCCACTTTTTGACTCTTCATATATATAAGACGCCGCGGCTTTAAAGTCTTCCGGTTTAAAAAGATACCCCGCGCCAAGGCCTTTTATCATTTCCCTGTTCCCATAAATATCCGAAGCCGCGCACACCTTTCCTGCGGCCGCTGCCTGCGCAAGGGTGCACGGAAGCCCTTCCCATAAAGATGTAAGCAGGAACATATCGCACGCTGCCATGAATTCTTCCGGATTGTCAATCCACCCCAAAAGCTGAACCTTATCATTCAGGCCATAGCGCGTTATCATGGCTTCTGTCTTTGTTCTTAAAGCGCCGTCACCGGCGAATTTAAACACAATTGAAGGATTTTTTTCAGCGGCTATTTTTGCGATTTTAACAAAAGCCAAAGGATTTTTTTGCTTTTTTAAATTGCCTATCATTCCCACCAAAAACTGCCCGGGTTTTACCCCAAACTTTTTTCTTGCCTTTTTATATCCTGATGACGCTTTTTTAAATTTTTTAAGTTCCACTCCCGCCCTTATGACGGTATATTTGCCGCGCCATCCAACGCCTTCTGTCACGCCGTAATCAACCATATCCCCGCCGACAGCGATAAAATTATCCGTAAACGCGGAAAAAAATATTTCAAGGAGCCTGTAAAGCGAAAACACAACGGGATTCTGATGTTCGTGGAATGAAAACCCGTGTATTGTGTGAATTATCCTTTTTACGCCTGCAAGACGCGCGGCAAGCCTTCCTATTATTCCCGCCTTGGAAGAATGCGTATGGACAATATCTATTTTGTTTTCAACGAAATATTTCTTCAGTTTTAAGACGGCTTTAAAATCATTAATGGGGCTTATAGGATGTTTTATTTCAGGCCACAGCTGATAAACGGCACCGTTTTTTTGAGTTATTGCTTCTTTATCCAGATATCCGCCGCTGCCGGCAATAAGGTGGACGTTAAATTTCTTTTTATCTAAATATTTCGCAAGGTAAAGCGCCACCTTCTGCGCCCCGCCCAGATCCAGCCTGGTTATTACAATTGCAATGTTAATTCTGTCAGCCATTTATGCGCCTCCGGCCGCTTTTTTAGCGGCTTGCATACCTTCCATAACAGCGTCTTCCATGGAAGAATATTCCCACTTTCCCCAGCGCCCTGCGGTTATTACGCCCTGCGCGTTTAATTTTTTTTCAATCTCCGGCACTGTTGAGTCCCTGTAACTGTCAAATATCACATACGCGTCCGGCAGCAATAAAGGCAATGATGTTTTTATATCGCTTTTATTTCTTAACACCTTCATCTTTATAAGGCCTTTTATTATTTCGCTGTCAATGTTTTTTGGAACCGCGCCTTTTACGGATACTTCCGCAAACACGGAACTTAAACCGGCAGGCGCGTTGTACGTGGAAAAAGTATGCGGAAAACCTATCCTGTAAAAAGGATATTCAGGTTCCGGAACATATACCCAGTTTATATCCGTGGGAGACGCCGTTTTATAACCCACGTTTAACGAATACACCGTCCTTGCCTTTAAACCTTTTGCCGCCTTAATATAACCGGAATTTCCGGTCAGCATTAAGAACTTTTTTAACGGCATTGTGGAAATTAACCTGTCGTACTTTATCTCGCCGGAAGAGAAATAAACAATCCTGTTTTTAAGGTCAACTTTTTTCACTGCCGTGTTTAATATCACTTTATCTTTAACCGGCCCGTAAATGCCGCGTATAACTGATTCAATTCCGCCGCGTTCCGGATAATAAAAACTTGCGTTATATCCGGCGCCCTCTTTACCTTTTTCTTCAATGCCCTTAATTATGTCCTCAATTTCCGGCCTTGGCACAAACCTGCCCAGCCACGAAAGCGTTATCTTATCAAGGGGGTGTTTTAACAGTTTGCTGTTGTACGGCAGCATGAAATTTTTTGAAATGCCTTCGCCCATCACAGACAAACACCAGTTTTTAAAACTGCTTTTATCCTCTTTATTATTAAGTTTTGCCCTGATGAACCCGGTTAAATTTTCTTCCACTGTTTCCGGCGGAAGGCCGTAGTTGTTTGCCTGATACGGATATTTTGTATATACCCCGCTGCTGAAAATCACGGCTTTGCGCTTTATTTTATTCATTTTTACGGGAGTGTGTTTAAGGATGAATTTTTCGGTTTCTTTGTGCCTTAGGTGCATCAGGTGCCCGGTGTAATCAAAGGTGAACCCGCCTTTTACTTCTGTCCTGCACAGGCCGCCGGGCCTTGCCCCGGCTTCAAGGATAATAAAATTATCTTTTAGAATATGGGCCGCCGACAGCCCCGCAAACCCCGCGCCTATGATGACGGTTTTCATCTTTTTTTATGCACGACCTTATGATAATTTTTCATGTCAACAGAGGCTATTAGCATCGCCAGCATCATTCCCGCCACCGCGACGCCAAGGTATAAAAGCGTGGCGGAATTTATTTTCATGAAAGTTCCGGCTATGGCAAGCGCGGAGAGCAGAACTGTCATGCCTATCATTGACACCACAGCGCCCTGTTTTGACATACCCATCATTAAAAGCCTCTGCGCTGTATGGTCATTGCTTCCGTAAATCGGAAGAACGCCTTTGCCCATCCTTATCATCATCACAAGGAAGGTATCAAATATAGGGACGCCCAGTATTAAAAGAGGGCTTAAAACCGATACAAAATTGGTCCTGGAATAACTTTCATTTAACGCCAGCGACGCCATCATAAAACCAAGAAAAAGCGACCCCGCGTCGCCCATGTATATTTTGGCGGGCTTCCAGTTGTAAACCAGAAAGGCGCACAGCGCGCCAAAAAGCGCTATTGCAGGTATCATGTTATTCGCCCTTCCGGCAAGGGATGCCGCTATAAAAAACGCGACCGATGCCGCTGCCGCGACCCCGCCGGCAAGGCCGTCCATAATATCCAGAAGGTTCATCGCGTTTGTAATGCCAACGACCCATATTATTGTAAGCATCATATTTAATATGTTGTTGTCCATGAATTTAATGTTCATGTTTACCTTTATTATAATAAGCGCGGTTACCAGCTGGACAGCCAGTTTTACGTACGGGGTAAGCCCTTTAATGTCGTCAATAAGGCCCATTACCACCATTATCGTGGCTCCGGCCATTATCCCCACAACGCCGTACAGTGACTGATGAAGGATAAGTTTTGCGGCCACCACGGGAATGGCAAACGCCAGAAATATCGCAAGCCCTCCCAGATAAGGCACGGGTTTTTTATGTTTTTTTAACGCGCCGCCGGGCTTGTCAACAATACCGTATGCTGCCGCGGCTTTCATTGCAAGCGGGACAAGTATAAGGCCAAGTATAAAAGAAGCGGTTCCAATTACAAAATATTCCATCTTTCCTCCCCTGCCAAAAAACAGTTTTTTATAGCGTAAAAACGCCTTTAACGGGCGGCAGATTACTTTTTAACGTAGACATCACCGCTGACATCACTATATATTTTTTCAAAATGTTTGTCCATAATTTTCTGAAAAACAGGGGAATTTACGGCTTCATAAACATCGCCAAAACCGCCGCCTTTTAACCTTTCAAGTTCCGCCCTGTTTACAAATATGTAACCCAGATTTTTTTCCTTCAGGTATTCTATAAACTTTGTTTCTTCAAGCGGCAGGTACTCCCTTGTGTTAAAAACAGTATGCGCGACCGCAGGTTTTTCGCAGTAAAACGTCCTTGCTTCGCCCATAAATAAAACACCCGCTTTTCCCGGAAGGGCGTTTATTTTTACGCACGGCTTATAATATGAAAGTTTTTCCGCAAGATAGGACTGCCTGTCAGAGGTGAAATAGGAAAACGGCGATAAATACTTTTCCGCAAAATATACCGTAATTCCCGCCTGTGAAATTACCAGCAGCGCGGCAAGTATTTTCAGAAAAACTCCTTTATTGCGCTCCGCCAGGCGCGAATACGCGGCGCCAATTATAAACACGGCCGCGGCTTCCACAGGCGCCAGAAACCTTAAAACGCCCGCCGTAAAAAACCACACAGTATAATAGAAAACCGCGAAAAACGCCGGGAACCACATGTTCTTAATTCCGCTTACAAGCAGGGCAAGAGGGGCAATTAAAAGCGCGGCTGAAACAGCGTCGCCTCCAAAGGCCATATTTTTAAAAACGGCAACAAACGGCGAGATTAAAAATTCTTTTATTCCAGTTCCAATACCAAAATTTGAAACGTGGCCTATATACGCGTCAGCGTCTGACAGCATATAACCTTTTACGCCAAACAACCCGGCAAAAAAAGGATATACAGGGTCCCCGGTTAAAACAAGATTTTTAATCAGATACGGCGCGGTTATTAGCGCTCCCGCGGCAAGGCACAAAAGCAGCCGGAATGCTTTTTCTTTTTTTATCAGCATCTCATAAACAAAATAAAACGCGGTAAAAACATAAACAAAAACGCCCGTATACTTTATCGCCATGCAGGCGCCGGCAAAAAGCGAAGCCAAAAGGTACCGTTCTTTGCCTGCGGAGTACACGGCATAAATAACCAGCGATACAAAAAACACCATAGGCAATTCCGAGCCTGTCCTTGTGGCGTTAATCACAACAAGGGGGGCTGTAAAGAAAAGCGCGGCAAGCAGCCTGCCGCTTATTTTTAAGGATTTTAACGCGCTTCTTAAAGCCAGATAAGAAAAAACCAGCATCGCGAAACTTATCATCTTTACGGTAAGTTCATACGCAAAGAATGATATGAACAGGTTGTTCATCATGTGCAGCTGCGGAAAAAAAGAAAAAATATTTTCCGGCGTATTTACAAAACCGCCTTCCGCCGCGTATCTTGCGGGTATTCCCTGATGGTAGACAAGCTGGTCATAATAGGTTCCCGGCGTGATTATCGCGAAAAATATAAATAGTACGGCCGCGGCAATAAAAAAGCCTGACAGCGTTTCCGCGGCGGAAAACTTTGCCGCTTTTATCTCATGATACTTTTTCTTAAGATTTTCATAAAGCCCCGGAGCCACCGGCGCGAAAACAGCGCACATAACAACCGCGTATCCATAGGCAAAATAGATGTTATATAGGCGGAAAAAACCCGCGGCAAAAAATACAGTGCCGGTAAGGATGTACGATATCCCGAAAGCCGCCGCGTAATCGCCGCCGGTCTTTACATTTAATCCCAGCATTTTCATAATTCCGGCGCCTGTAAGGATGTAAATAATAATTATAACCGCGGCTCCGGCTGCGGAAGAAAAGTGGTACAAAATATTTTTTGGAACCGGATAAGCCGCGTAATAAAGCACAAGCGCCGCAAGCACCGCGGCCGCGGCTGACAGGTTTATTACTTTGCGCCAAACCGCTGTATTCTTATCTGCTCCCATTTTTCCGCTTCCCTTCCCATATTATTTTTCCTTAAGGCAATAACAAGGTTATCATAAGCCTCTTTATGTTCCGGGTCAAGCCTTATGGCTTTCCTGAAAGCGTCCTCCGCGTTGTACCAGCTTCCGACCTTCATATAAGTGACTCCAAGGTTATAAAACACGCCCGGGTCCGCGTTTTCCATTACGGCTGCCTGGTTATACGCGTCAATCGCGTTTATGTACTGCCCCATTTCGTCATAAACCCACCCAAGGTTGAAAAAAGCCGCGCTGTAATTCGGGCGCAGCCTTATGGCGCGCTTATACATTTCTATCGCTTTTTCGTGTTCTTTGTTGTCTTCCAGGCAGTTGCCAAGTATATTGTAGCCGCCCGCGTAATCGGGGTTTATCTTAATTGCCTTCATTATTGTATTTATGGCAAGCTTGGAATTGCCCATGTCCCTGTACGCCATAGCCATTGCCCCGTAAGCTTCCGTGTATTCCCGGGAAATTGATATTGCTTTTTTATAAAAAGGAACCGCTTTTTTGTATTCGCCTTTATAGTAATAAGCCAGCCCCGCGTTATAGTAAATATCAGGCATTTCCGGAGATATGACAGCGGCTTTTTTATAGTATTCTATGGCGCTGTCATAGTCGTTTATTTTCCTGTAACAGATGCCAAGGTTAAGGTAAATTCCCATAAGCAGGTTTTCAGGGGCGGTTTTCTCCGCTTCCTTATACATCACCGCCGCTTCGCCGTACTTTTCCTGTTCCATCAGCGCGTCGCCTTTGTTTATTAACTCTTCAGCAGCCGCGCAGAACCCGTTAAAAGCGGCAAACGTAAAAAATGCCGCAAGCAGCCATTTTTTCACTTCGCTTCAGCCGCCGGTTTTGCGGTGCCGGTTAATGAATTCTTTCCCGCGCCAAGCTGTTTTAATTTTTCCTTTATTTCCTTCTTCCTTTTATTTACCGGCAGAAGCCTGTCGTACCTTGTCCAGTATTTAATCGCCTTTTCATTCTGTCCAAGCTCTTCCGCTATAATCGCCGCGTTTACGTATGCCGCCATATCCCACGGCTCAATATCAATTGCAGTCTCAAAGGCCTTTAAGGCTTCAGGATAACGTTGAAGCCTTAAATTCGCCACGCCAAGGTTAAAATAAGCATTTTCAAGCGTTATGTCGTCATCGGGATTCATTTCTATGACTTCCTGAAGCTGTTCTATCGCCTCTTCATATTTATTCTGAAGTATGTATATCGCGGAAAGGTTCTGCCTTGCGTCCACATCTTCCGCGTTTAAGGATATGGCTTCGGTATAATTCTTTTTTGCCTCGTCAAGGTTTCTCTCCTTGTAATTGATAATCCCAAGGTTAAAATGGCCTATTTCAAAATCCGGCTTTGCCGTGACAATATTTGAATATACTTTTTTCGCGTTTTTATAATCTTCGGTGTCAATAAGGGAATTGCCAAGGCTTGCCTGCAGAAGCGGATTCTTTGGCTGCAGTTTTAAAGCCTGTTTGGCCGTTTTCATTGCCTGCGCGGGATTGCCTTTTTCGCCGTAAACTATGCTTAAATTATACATGGCCTTTACGTTTTTCGGGTCGTATTTTATCGCGTTCTGAAAGGACTGTATGGAATAATCCAACTGGTTAATCTGAGCGTACGCGCTTCCAAGCTGGCTCCAGTATTTGGGATTCTTGGGGTCCTTTTTTAGAAGCGCCCTTAAATTGTCAATGGCCTCCGGGTATTTGCCGTCTTCATAAAAATCCTTGGCCTGCGTTTCAAGGCTTACTTCCTGCTCCGGAGTTTTTGGCGTTTCAACAACCCTGTGCTTTTGAAGCGCCGTGCATGAGATACACACGGATAAAGATATTATTCCGATTAGTGCCGGTACTTTTTTCATTTTTTTCTCCGTACAGCGTTTTTCAGCCCGCGTTCAATTGATGCCGCAGACCTGTCCCAGTTAAAATATTTTAAAAGGGTAAGTTTTCCGTTATGCGCCAGCCTTGCGCCAAGAGCCCTGTTTTTGCGCAGTTTTTCAATACATTCTTTAATTCCGTCAGGCGAAGCGGCTGACAGAAGGTTTTTTCCGTTTTCGCCGTATACGCCGCGCGCCGCGAAATCCGACGCAATTACAGGCACTTTGCACGCCCACGACAAAAGCACTTTATTCTGCCTGCCCGCGCCGTAAAACACCGGCGCAACAGACACGTCCCAGCTTTTTATTTCTTTTTCCAGATCCGGAACATAGCCTTTCACGATAACATTGCCTGCTTCATTAACCGCAGCCGGCGCGTTTCTGCCCGCAATTATTAATCTTATACTTTTATCAGATTTGTAATGTTTTTTCCATATTTTTTTAAGCAGTATATCCAGCCCCTGCCTGTTTGGCGCGTAGTTAAAATCGCCGAAATATCCCACAGTATATACAGGATTGCTTTTTACCGCGCCGCGTTTCACATCCGGAATTTCCGCTCCGTTTGGCGCGGTAATTATTCCGCTAATTTTCAGGTATGCCGCATCCTCTTCAGCGTTGATAAAAATCTGCCTGAACGCGCCTTCAAGCTCTCTTTCAAATTTCAACACCCTTTTTTTATCCGCTGCCGCGTAAATTTTTCTAAACAGGCTTCCGCCTGCTTTTGACTGCCTTTCAAGGTACAATCCCAGCGAATCCACAATATCTATGACAGCCGGCGCCTTGCTTAAAGCCGCGTAAGGCGCGGTCCTTATGCGATAACAATATACAATATCAGGCTTAAATTCAGCATCCGCTTTTTTTACAGCCTCCGCCATTTCCCGCGAATTATACGCGGCAACATTCATAGATTTACCGGAAAAAAAAGCCGCGGCGGCGTTTGCCATTATCGCGCCCCTGCCGATGCGAATTACATCAATCTTATTACATTTAAAATCCAACGGCTTTGTAAGCTCCCTGATTCCGGCAAAAGTGACCACTCTTATTGTATGGCGTTTCGCAAGCCTTTTTAAGAACGAATAAATACGAATCCTGTCGCCGTCATGCGGCGGATAAGGATAAACCGGAGAAATCACAAGAATTTTCACGTTATCGCCCGCCCGTATCTTTTTTTATTATTTCCAGGTTCTGCCTTGCCATAACACTGTCAGGATTCAGCGACAGCGACTTTGTAAGAAGCTCAATTGCTTTTTGTTTATTACCTTTATAATAATACGCGATTGCCATATTGTTATAAACTTCCGCGAAACCGTCATTCTGCTTTATCCCCTTCGCGCATATATCAATCGCCTTGTCATACTCCTTTATGTTGTTATACACGCCGGCAAGGTTGGAATACGCTTCTATTACCGAAGGCTTTAACCTGATTGCCTCCAGGTAAACTTTTATCGCATCATTATACCTTAATAATTTGGAGTACAAAACCCCAAGATGCGTAAGCGTTTCCGCTTTAACGGGCGGTGTTGCAAGTTCTGCCGCGCGCTCCAGATAATATACGGCCTTAGCATCCATATTTAAATCCCTGAACGCGTTTCCAAGTTCCGTAAAGGCGCTGGAATAATTTGAAACGCAGAATTCCGTGGTGTTGTTCATATAAAGTTTATCGTAATAAACGTTTCTGTATGAAAGTTTTTTAAGGTTGGCTTCGGCATTTGATAAATTGCCTTTGGCATCCCGCGTGAACTTCATCACAAGGCCGTTGGGCGCAAGCATATTATTGCCGGCCGGATAAAACTCCTTAAACGCCTCCCTGAAAACAGATACATAAATATCCGAAGTCCGATAATTGTTGGCCATTAAATTGTCTATCTTCTGCGAATAATTAAAATTTTTCCCGGGATTTAAAAGCACGCCCGGGCATTCCCTTTTTAAATTGTCAATGCCCCACGGCACGTATAAAAAAAGCGTGGTTACAGGGCAGAAGTTTGTTTTTCCGGTTACGTATTTAAAATACATCTGCGGCATTACGTTAAAATCGCCCTCCAGAAGCGCAATTCCCGGCGAATCAACTGATTTTATAATGTTCATTCCAAAATCGTAATTGTAATAATACCGCGACTGGTCAGCTTTTCTATATCCGGATAAAACCATAAAAACAGGGATGGCAAAAAAGGCCGCGGCCAAAACAGCGGGCGGTATTTTTTTTCCGGCTTTATCCGCAAGCCACAGCACTGCCGCGGCTGAAAAAACAGCCATAGCCGCGTAAGCGGGTATCATAAAAACATCCATTATCCATATCATTTCATCCTTCAGGTTAAAGTATAAAGAGAGGGCTCCGCACACCGTGATAAGAATCACCCCAAAAAGCGCCAGTTCTTTTTTTCTTCCGGAAATAAACACGGCGGCCGCGCCTGTCACTGCAAGCAGCAGGCCTGCCGGAGTCATTTCATTTGCAAGATGCGACAGCACGCGCGAGGACTGTTTTATTATAACGGCAATATCGCGCGCTTTTTCCATATCCGTATACTGCCCCCTGAATACAACCCATAAAAGCTGTTTTAAATCCGCGGGGTTCCCCCAGTTTAATAAAGCCCCGGAATTGGACCTGATGACAAGATACAAATAAAGCATAATTCCCGGCAAAGCAAACAAAAAGGCCGCAGATGTTCTTTTAAAAATTTTTTCAGCCGGAAGTTTCATTTTTTTAAAAACAAGCAATACATAAACAAGTATTCCCGGAAGCACAACCGCCATGCTTTCCCAGTGATTGCCAAGCGACACGCCGTAAATAAACGCCGCCATATAAAAACCCCGCGTATCGCCTGTCTTTTCCCATTTAAGAAGAAAAAATACCGACAGCAGAAACATAAGCGCGTTTAAAGTATAAATTCCGCCTTTGGAAGACAGCGATTCGGACCAGACCGTATAAGTTGCCGCAAACATTAAAGCCGCGGCCGCGGATGCCGCGTATACCGGGGCCATATTTTCTTTTCTCTTAAAAATCAGGGCAATCACAAGAAAAAGCACTGCCGCGGCGGATGCGCCGCAGAAAGCCGCCATTAAATTTACCCTGAATCCCGGATTTCCCGCGGGAATAAACGTAAACAGCTTGCCCAGAAGGGACGCCAAAGGATAACCCGGCGGGTGCTGAATTCCAAGAGTAACCGCGCACGCCGCTGTTTCCGGCGAATCATTCGCGTGGAACACGGGATTAAGCGTGTGCAGGTATATAAAAAAAACCGCCAAGAAAATAAACAAGGCCGTTAAATTTTTCCTGCCTGAAAGCACAAATGCCATTTATCACCTTTTTTAAAACGGACTATTTTGCCGCTTTTATAAAATCTTCCGCCATCTGTTTTTGTTCCGGAAATTTTTCTATCAGCTCGCGCGCGGTTTTTATGGCCATATTTTTGTTGCCGGTTTTATAATATGCCACCGCAAGGTTGTAAAGCGCGCCCGCGTGTTCCGGCGCCATTGACACGGCTTTTAAGGCGTAGGACAATGCTTTTTCATTGTCGCCCATTGAACCGTAAACAGCGGAAACCTGATATGGAAAATCGTAATTGTCCTTCCACAGCTCCATTCCCCTTTCAAATACCGCTGAAGCTTCCTTATACCTTGCGTTCATAAAAAGCGCGTATCCAAAGGCGCCTATGGCCCTTGGCGAATAAGGTGAAACCATATACATGGCGGCTGCCGGCGCAAGCAATTCATCGCCCATACGCCGCGCCACATACTCTTCAAACAGTTTCATCGCGTAATCCCAGTCGCCCCTGTTTAAGTCAAACGCCCTTTTAAAATAATCCATTGAGGCCTTTGTGTCATTTACCTGCCTTGCCGCTGCGCCTGCGTAATAAAGGTATTCATGCCCTTTCGGAAAAACCCCTGCGGCTTCAGACGCGTATTCAAAAGACGATTTTAGATTGCCGTAATGCTGCGCCTCTTTTGCTTTTCTTAAATAATCATCCGCGGTAAGCCTTTGAGCCCCGTAAGCTGCGGCCGCTGCCAGAAACACCGCGCACGCAAACAAAAGATATTTGTTTTTTTCCGTATTTATTTCATCAAACTCAGCCCGTCCGGCCAGGGCGCATGTATAAGCCGCAAGCGCGAAGAAAGCGGCGCACGTGGGGACTATCTGAAAAGGAAAATTAAAAAACGCGTGAACCAGAAGGCCAATCATGCCCGCCGCAATGCCGGCCGCGGCTGAACGGCCGCTTTCATTTTCTTTCATGGCTGACAAAGCACACCTGAAAAATACAAATACAAACATAAAGAAAAATCCCGCGGCCAAAAGCCCGTATTCCGCCGCGAACTGAATAAAATCATTGTGCGCGTGGCCCGACTTGTAGTAATCGGCCTTTTCAAAATCCGCGGGCTTCATGTTTGCCGACTGATAGTAAGGATAAGTTATCGGGAAATTTCCCGCGCCTGTTCCAAAGACAGGCTTGTCCGAAATAAGTTTCATTGAATTTTTCCACAAAGTGACCCTTATTTTACCGGCTTCATCATCCATTGAAACCGCGCTTTTTATCCTGTCAAAGGCGGACGGGTTTAAAATCACAAACACCAGCCCTGCCAGCAGAACGGCAGAAGCCAGAATAACCGCGGCCCTGCGCTTTATTATGTTGAAAGCCGAGGCAAATGCGGATGCCGCAATAACAGATGCGGCCCATCCAAGGTAGGCACCCCTTGTCTGTGTTAAAAGCAGGGCCGTTGTGAATATTATTGCCATAACCGCGTATACAATCCTTGCCGCGCCTTTTTCCAAAAACGCGTATATGTATAATAACGGTATGAATAATAAAAGATGGCCGGCAAGGAAGTTGGGATTGCCAAGCGTGGAAGAAGCCCTGCGGTCAAAATTTGTGGACCACGGCATAAAATCAATTCCCGCGGACTGAAGGATGCCGTAGCAGGCGGCAATAAACGCCGATAAGAGAAGGGCTGATACAAGTTTATCCATAAAGCCGCCGTTTTCATCAGCAGCAGAGGCGGCTATTATAAGATACAGAAAAACGGCGTAAGACAGGTTTAAAAACATCCTGTCAAAAAATTCAGGCGTGTTGAAAGCCGTAAAAATCCCTGTAAAACCCGCAATAAGAAACCCTGCAAGCGCGATTTTATAAGGCGAACGCGGAACGATTAAGCGGCCGGACAGCGCGCAATATGCCGCAAAAAAAGCGGCTGAAAGCATAACCGATGCCGTAAAAAAATACTTTTCCGCCACCCAAAACGGGTCAGAACCCGCGGGATTCACCGCAAGCACAGACATAAAAGCGGTTAATAATACGGATAATTCAAAACCTTTTCCCGCTAATTTTGCGTACTTCAAATTTCACCCCTGCAAACTATTGCTTATATTTGGCACATATATGGATAATATAATAACATTATGAGTGGTGGTTTTCAAGGCAGGTGTCATAACAACACGAGGGACAGAGGGACGGATGCACGGAGGGACAGAAGGGCTGAAGTTCGGAAGGTCAGAGGGTCGGATGCAACAACATAAGAGACATAGGGGCGGTTTAATGCTTCGGCGGCAAATCCGGATGTGCCGCGGGCTTACAATTGCCAATGAATTAATATGCCGGAGATTTCAAGATTGCTTGCCTACACAGTTGGAGCGAGCCTGCGAAGCGGAAATCCCCGGGCTTGCGCGAGTCTACGAGCGCAAGTGTTAGGGGACGGCGCGCGCTGAAAAAATATACCCAAGCCCTGTAAAGTGCGGTGGACGGAGGGGTGGAAAAAATAAACTGCCGCGGGCTGAAGACCCGCGTCTACCATGGCATAATTCCAAACAACGCGCCCTAAAGGGACGCGGCTACCGGATCTTAAATCTAAATCTACTGCCGCAGGCTTCTGATTCAGTCGTTCTAATCCCGCCTTACATTTTCGGCTATTTCTTCTCTTTTGCCTTTTCCCTTAAAGCCTTGCGTTCGGCGGGAGACATTTTCTGATATTTTTCATAGGCCTTTTTTATTTTATCTTTTTCTTCCGGGGAAAGTTTCTGCCACTGCTGATATTTTTCTTTTAAAAGCTGCTTCATCTGCGGGGAAAGTTTTTCCCATTCTTTATAAGCGGCTTTAAGCCTTTCTTTTTCCTTTGGATCCATCTCTTTAAGTTTTTTGTGATTCTGAATTATCCATAACTTTTTCTCGGCCGGCACTTCTTCCCAGTCGCTGTATATTTTTCTGATTTTCTCTTTTTCTTCCGGATTCAGGGTTTCCCACGAAGCTTTGGTTTCCTCGCTTACAACCGTCGCGGTTTTTTCGGGATCATCAGCCGCGGGCTCCTGCGCGTATAAAAAAGCCGCGGGTATAATTAACAGGCCTATAATAATAATTTTCTTAAACATTTATTGCCTCCCCTTATAATTAAGCACCGTTTGTCCTGCTTAAGGATTCATAAAAATCCAGCCTTTCAAGTATTTCCATATTCTGTATCATTTCCATCTTTTCCGTCAACTCGGCCTGCCTGCGCATATTGTCCTGCGTCTTTATGTACTGAAAAGCGGCGCCCGCGACAAACACAGCCATAATTGTCGCTATGCCCGCCCTTTTAAAATTACGTGAATGAAAAAGCCCGGTTAAAAAACCGAATTTTCTGCTTTTTTGCGCCTCTATTTTTTCATGAATGCCTTTCCTGTGCATGTCCCAGACAGAATCAGGAAAATCAACCTTCATTTCAGAAGCCGTGTCTGCTATTTTTTTATAGGACGCGTATAAATCCGCGCATTCTTTGCACGTATCTATGTGGCTTTTAACCTTTTCAGCCGCGGCCTTATCCTCTATTTCGCCGTATACAAAATCCAGTATCAGCTCTTTTGTTTCATTGCATTCTTTATTCATTTTTATTACCTCCATCCGCCGCGTTCTTAACCTTTTCCATTGCCCTGTTAAGGTGCGACTTTACCGTTCCTTCTGAAATTCCTACCATATCCGCTATTTCCCTTATCTTATAACCTTCAAGGTTCTTTAACATAAAAACCTGCCTTTGTATGTCAGTTAAACCGCCCATTGCTTCGGTTATTTTTTCTTTCAATGATTTCTTTTCATAGTCCTCTTCTATATTAATGCAGTCCTTTATGTCAAACCCGCGGTCATCCGGATCATCGCTTTCCATATCCGTCATATTCCTGAACCTTGACTGCACCTTCTGTTTTCTGCCGTTGTCATAAAAAGCGTTCATTGTAATTCTGTATAAATATGTCCAGAAAGAACTGTCGCCCCTGAAAGAGCCTATATTTCTAAGGACTTTTATGAACACTTCCTGAGAAATGTCCCACGCCTTGTTATAGTCGGAAGTCAGGCCAAAAGCCATATTGTAGACCCGCTTCTGATACTTAATTATAAGCCGGTCAGCGGCATCTTTACTGCCCGCTTTTATGTCCCTTATAATTTCAAGGTCTGTTCTGTCCATAAACATCCTTTCATGAATGTAAGACGTTTAAAAACCCTTTTTTGATTACGCTTTATTTTATAGCAAAAACAGGCTGTGTCAATCTGTTTTGTTTACAGCCTTTTCCACATTATAAGGGCGTCATACTTATCCTCATAAAACCTTGGCCTTTTGCCCTTTACTTCATAGCCGAACTTTTTATATATGCAAATCGCCGCTTCGTTATTATCCCTTACTTCAAGGGTCAAAGAGGAAAGCCCCGCCGAAAAAGCCTGCCTTTCTATCTGCTTTAAAAGCGCCGCGGCAATTCCCTGCCGCCTGAATTCCGGGGATACGGCCACATTTGAAATGTGTACGTAATCCGCTATTTTGTCCGCAAGCGCGTATCCCAATACCTTTTCCGTGTTTTTATCCCTGGCCGTAAAAAAAAACGAAAGGCCGCTGAAATACTTGGAAAGCTCCACGTTAAATGCTTTTTCATCCCACGGCCTTGCGTGGCATAACTTTTCAATTTCGGCAATTTCCGGAATATCGTTCTTGGACGCGTTTTTTATATATAATTCCATTGTTTAAACCGCGTACTCCTTTTTATCGCACAATACCGTTATCTTATAGCCTTTGACAGCCGCAAGTTCTTTTTTAACCTTCGCGAAATATTCGGGCTTTATGTGGTAAACAAATATTTTCGGTTTTATTCCGCCCAGCTTTTTTAAATCTTCTTCCATTGTCTGCGGGACATAATGGCCGCTTGTCTCGGCCAGCGCTTTAAGTTCGCCCGGAAAAGAGACTTCCATAAAAATACTTTTTAATTTATCTCCCAGCGCGGCGGCTTCTTTCCATATAGCGTCCGTTGTTTTTGTGTCGCCGGAATACATTATATAATGGCCGCCTTTGCCGATTAAAAAACCGCATGTGGGGACGGTATGGTTCACGGGAATCGCTTTTATCGTATATCCCCCAAGTTCAAACCACTCCCCCTCTTTAACCGGCATATATTCAAATATTTCTTTTCCGCCAAAGTTCTTTATTTTTGTAAAATCAGGCCATATTACGCCGTTTAAAATATGCGATTTAATCGCGTTTAAAGTATTTTCAATGCCGGCAATTTTTACAGTTTCCGCTTTATTGCTTACAATATTTACCGCGAAAAAAGGCAGGGCCCCGGTGTGGTCAAGATGCGGGTGAGAAATAATCACATTGCGGATTCTGCGCTGTTCTTCGATTGTTGAATTAAGCGCGATTGTTCCGGCATCAATAAGCAAATCGCCGTTTAAGATAAAACCCGGATTATTTTTCCCGGGCAGCTGCCCCCCGTAACACCCCAGTACTTTCACCTTCATTTCACGCCTCCCCCCGCAGCCCGGCCAGGTTAAAAAATCCCGATTTTTCATACCCCGGTATCTGCTGGAACTTTGTTATGTTAACGTAACGCTGTATCTCTTTTTCGGCGACAAGCATATATTTTTTAACCGGAAGCGCGTAAGCCCTGCGCCTGTTTTCAGAATCCTTTTCAAGAAAAGCCAGTTCGCCGCCCCTTTCAAAAACAAGCACTTCCGTCGTGCTGATGATAATATTAAACTCTGCTGATGTTACTTTTTCCCTTGCCGAATTAAGGGTTTCCACTATTTTTTTCCTGTCATTTTCCCCGAATATTAAAAAAGCTATTTCCCCGCTTCCTGACGCGCTTGCCATGGATTCCGGAAAATTCCCGCTTATTACTGACTGTATCCGCTCAAAATCTTTTTTTAACGCGGCCGGGTCGTTGTCCGCGGTGCTGAAGACAAAATAAACCGCGTCCGCCTTTAGCCACGAATTCTTCATTTTAACATCACTGTTCTTTTTTATAAAACGTTCGGCCGCGCTGTCAGGCATTGCCTGCCTTAAAAGCCCTTTTCTTTTTTCAACGTCGCGCTTTTTACTGCCTGCTTTAAATCCGTATATCGTAACAAATGCCGCCACATTGGCAAAAGTCACAGCCGGGTAATCCGCGTATATCCCGGACATATAAAGCCAGTAAACCGCAGCCGCGCCGGCCAGCTGTATAAAGATAAAAAACGGAAATCCCGCGCCCGCGCCAAACCTTAAATAAGCGCCCGCGGCAAGCAGGGCAACCAGCAGCGCCGCAATATAATTAAACAGCCTCTTATAGGTTATTTTTCCGCGGTCAATCATCATTGAAACCGCGGCTCCCATGCCTGACACTGAATTTAAAGGCGTGTTCTTGTCCGCGGCTATTATTATCCTGCTGTCAGCTTCCTGTACCGGCATATTCATAAACTTTTCAAGGGTGATTGTTTCGGGCTCTCCCGCGTAAACCGGAATTGCCATTTCGCCGCCGGTTATAAGAGCGGCGCCGGTAATGTCGCCCACCGCCAGCTTTCCGTCTTCTATTAATATCCTGCTTTTGGGAAGCTTGTAATATTTTCTTAAAGCCTCGACAGGCGCGGATATCAGAAGCCCGCCGTCAACGGAATACAGCGCCGGAATCTTAAAAGGCGCGGATGCAAAATCTCCGTAAAAACCGGCGTTCCTTGCGGACAGCCAAAGCCTTTTATTTACAGCTTCAGGCGCGATAAAATCAGCGGCTTTGCCCTGATATTTTGAACGGTTAAAATAAACGTACTGCGAAATATCCTCTTTGCCCGCCAAAACGGCGCCCGCAGCGTTAAAAACAACGGGAATAAAATTATCTGATTCGGCAAACATAAAGGCAAAATCACTGTATTTTTCCGAAGCTTTTTCCAGCCCGTTAAAATCTTCCCCTGCCATAAAATCGCCGGGCTGCCTTGAAAAAAATTCAGGCATAAAAAGAGTGACCGAGTTTTTAAGTTCAGCTGTTTTTTTGAAGAATTCGCCGCAGGTCCGGGCGTTAAAATCCCCCCTGACGTAAAGCACCTTTTCATTTACCGAAGTGCCTGCAACTGCGCTTAACGCTTTTAGCGAAACGGATAAAAGATAATCCGCTGAAAAAAAATAAAACGCCGCTGCAATTACAGCCGCGGCCGCATAAAGGATTTTTTTAGGCAATATGTTGTCCCCGTTTAACCCGGAAAATTATATCTCTCCGAAGGCTTTTTTCATCTCAAGATATTGTTTATACTTTCCTATGTTGTCCGCGCTGCTTACGGCTATCGAATCACCGTTAACGGCTATTACCTTTGCCTTTTCCATTGCCGAAAGTATTTCATGAAGTTTGTCCTTGTGCTCATCCATTGCGGTTTCTGTTATAAGGGAGTTGAGCGATATGGAAGAATTGTCCCCGCTTTTTGAAACGTGCATTAAAAGGGTATTTACAACCCTCATATTGAAGTCCTTGGTTGTAAGGTTCTTAAGCTGTTCGTTCATTGAACGGATTCTGGAGCTCATATTCTTTAATATCTTTTTTACTATCTTGGCGTTTCTCTGCATCTGCTGTTCAAAAAGTTCTTCATTTAAAGCGATGCACACAGTATCTGCCGCGGCTATAGCCGAAGCGGAGCGCACGTCCTTGTCAATTACAGCCATTTCCCCGAAAAAATCGCCCGCGCCAAGCGTGACAAGGGTTTTTTCGCCGTCATCGGTCTTTTTTGTTATTTTTACGGAACCTGAGTGGATGATAAACATTTCTTCGCCTACTGCGCCTTCTTTAAAAATATATTCTCCGGCGCCAAACTGCCTTCCGTAGCGTCCAAGTATATCATCTTCTGTAGGCATAAAAACCTCCTGAAATTTTAATGCTTTTAACCGTTATAATCATCATTTTACTATAATAAAGCGCGGGGTGTCAATGAAAGACAGGGGAAGGACGGAAGGTCAGAGGGTCAGAGGGTCAGAGGGTCAGAGGGTCAGAGGGTCAGAGGGTCGGAGGGTCGGAGGGTCGGAAGGTCGGAAGGTCGGAAGGTCGGAGGGTCGGAGGGTCGGAGGGTCGGAGGTTTAGCCGAACATCCGTGCATCTGACCATCCGTCCCTCATTTTTTAAAGGTATGGGCTGAAAAGCCTTGCAAAATTATTTCTGAACCTTTTCATAAAACTTCCCGACCTTGATTCCAGAAGGGTCATTTCCCGCGAAGCTGAAACCTTGGCAAGGAAAATCCTGTTAAGCTCTTTAGCAAGGTCCTTATTATAACATTCAACATCAAATTCAAAATTCAGCCTCATGCTTCTTGCGTCCCAGTTGGAAGACCCCACATACGACCACAAACCGTCAACGGTCATTATCTTTGAATGGTCAAACACACCGTCATAACGGAAAACCCGGCACCCTTTTTCTATGACCCGCCAAATTGTGCCGTCCATGGCCCACTGCACGTATTTTAAATTGCCTTTGCGCGGTATAAGTATTTTTACGTCTATTCCCTGCAGGGCGGCAAGGGAAAGCGCGCTTATCACCTGCGGGTCAGGAAGGAAATACGGAGTCTGTATGTGTATGCTTTTTCTTGCGTTTGCAATGGCGTTCATCATGACCCACATATTTTTTTCAAGGTTCCTGTCAGGCCCGCCCGGCACCGCGCGCGCGTACACATTGCCTTTTTTGGTTATCTTAGGAAACCAGCCCCTGCCTTCAAGGCGCTCATGCGCGGTGAATTCCCAGTCTTCGGCGAAAATCTTCTGAAACTCGCCGGCTATAGGGCCTTTAAACATAAAATGCGTGTCTTTAAGTTTGGTATTTCCGCCCGCTTCTGACTGTTCCCTTATATTTACACCGCCGGTAAAGGCGGAATATCCGTCAACCACCATAATTTTCCTGTGCGACCTTAAATTGTAAAAAACCAGATTTGACGGAAGCATCGCTTTCATAAAAAACGCGTGGGGAATCCTTCTTTCCCTTAACAGCCCGCCTATGTGCGGTTTTGAATAATACGCGCCGACATTATCTATAAGCACCCTGACATCCACTCCCCTTTTTACCGCGTCTTCCAGTTCGTACACGAATGCCCTGCCGGTCCTGTCATTGTCAAAAATATAAGTCTGAAGCGAGATTGTTTTTTTTGCCCTGCGTATCGCGCGTATCATGGCATAAAAAGCGGATTCATTTTCAAGCACAGTTACGCTGTTGCCGGAAATAAGGGGCGAAGCCAGCACCGCATCGCCGCTTCTTATAAGGTCAAGGATATTATGCGGCATTTTTCTTGGAAGCGCGTAAGAAATCCTTTTGCGAATGTATTCGGTATCGCCAAGTTCGGGCTTTAACCAACTTAAAAAGAAACGGTCTCTTTTCAGCTGGCTGGCTTTCTTTTGTATACGGTTGATTCCAAAAAGATAATAAAGCACAACTCCAAAAAGCGGGGACAAAATAATAAGGGCAAGCCACGAAGCCGCGGAACGGGAATCCCTTTTATACATAATCAAATGAACAATTGCCCAGGCGGACAATAATACCAGAAACAAAATGGCAATTTCCGCCAGCAGCACCGCAGAGATGTGTAGTTTTTCAAGCAAATCCGTCATATTCCCCCGCCTTTAAGTTTATATTTATATAATAGCAGAAAAAACAAGCGGTATAAAGAGATGTTCTTAAATTTTTCTTGCTTTAATTATACCCATCCTGTAAAATTATCCTTGCTTTATATTTTATTAAGTCCGCAGTGGGGCAGTAGCTCAGCTGGGAGAGCGCGGCGTTCGCAACGCCGAGGCCGGCGGTTCGATCCCGCTCTGCTCCACCAATAAATACAACAGCCCATAAGGGCTTTTTTTATTAAGGATTTAGCTGTAGATTGTCGCTATGCGGAGAGATGTCCGAGCGGTTGAAGGAGCACGCCTGGAAAGCGTGTAGGCTGCAAGGTCTCGAGGGTTCGAATCCCTCTCTCTCCGCCATTAATTATAATCGTGAAACCCGGAGAGGTGGCAGAGCGGTTGAACGCGCCTGACTCGAAATCAGGTGTCCTCGCAAGGGGATCGGGGGTTCAAATCCCTCCCTCTCCGCCATTTATTATCACAAAAAAGGGATTTGAATGACGTATGCCGCATTCTGTGAATGAAAAGCGAAACGGAGTGAGCGACAGGCATACGGCGGGGTCGACGAGGAGCAGTAGCGACGAGGTGACCAAATCCCTCCCTCTCCGCCATTTTAACATCGCCTTACGAAACACCAAATACTGCTAATTCTTTTTTAATCTTTTCCCTTTAAAAAATTCCTTTAAAATATTACAGCATTCTTCTTCAAGCACTCCATTGTGCACTTCCACTTTATGATTATGCTTTTCATGCTGCAGCAGGCTTATCATGCTTCCGCACGCCCCTGTCTTGGGATCTTTCGTTCCATAAACAACAAGATTTATCCTTGAAAGAATAATAGCCCCGGCACACATGCTGCAAGGTTCCAAAGTCACATACAAGGCACAGCCGTTCAACCTCTCGTTATTCAGTTTTTTTGCCGCTTTTTTTATGGCAATCATCTCGGCATGGGCAGACGGGTCCTTTTTTGAACGGATAAGATTATGGCCGCGGGCGATTATCTTTCCGCCCGACACAATAACGGCGCCCACAGGCACTTCATCTTTTTCTTCGGCTTTAACCGCTTCTTTCAGCGCTTCTTTCATATAATATTCGTGGTGTTTCATATAACCTTCCTTCTGTGAAGCACAAGTATGGCAAACATAAACATTATTATATACGAAATTCCAAGAAAAAGGTGGGCGCATCCAAGGGTATATAAATCCATAACGTATCCCGTTGCCACAGCCATCAGCGAGAACAGCAGCCCTTTGCCCATACCCGCAACTGACAACACAGTGGCGCGGATTGAACTTTCCGTAAGGTCATTGATATAGGTAATAATTATTGTTATTCCGTATCCCAGAAAAAACCCGTTTGCAATTATAAAAGGCAATGACGTTAACAGATTTGCATAGGCCAATACAATAAATGATATACCCGGAAATACCAAGAAATATAAAGATATTTTTTTACCCGCGCTTTTTTCAAGTTTATGCGCCGCAAAAGAACCAAACCCGCTTGCCAGCCCAAAAACAGCATTAAGTATGCCAAACCACACTATGGATATATTATGTTCCCTGTAAAAAAAGAAGTACGTCCATATTCCGACAACGCTTAAGCCAAACACAACCGCAAACAGCAATGAAAGCGCGCGGACTTCGGGGTGTGTAAGGCTGTACTTTACCGCCCTTTTAACCTCCGCTATGTGGTCTTTCTTCTGCTTTGATATGTCATTGGGCTCTTCCACTGAAAATGCAACAGGTATCATTGCCGCAGACGTAAAGATATTAACAACAAAAGGAAAACGAAGTGATACTGCTGAAAGCACGCCGCCTAAAACAGACGCAAGGGCGTCTCCCACCCTTTCCGATAAACCTGCCCTTCCGTCAATTTTCATGTATTGTTTTTCCCTGCCAAGTTTTAACAGGGTGTCATATACAAACGCGGAATCGGTTCCGGAACGAAGGGCAAATGCGGCGGCAATAAAAGTTTCCGCGGCGCAGAACATGATAAAACTTGAAGAAAGAGAGTATATCAGAAGCCCGGCAGGTAATAATAACGCCGCGGTGATAATTGCCCTTCTTCTTCCGAAGGCATCCGCAAAATATCCGGTTGGGATTTCAAATATTAGCATTGCTATGCTGAATATTGCCTGAACTATAAGCACCTGCGCGGAAGACAGTCCGCACTCTTTATAAAACGGCACCATTACAGGCACAATAAGCCAGAAGCTTAGGAAAAACCTAAGGACATACATCTTTGGGATATTTGATTCAAGTCTGTTCATAAATCCCCTTAAATAAAAAGCCCCCTAAGTAAAGGGGGCTTTTATTTATTAATGGTGCGCCTGGAGGGAGTCGAACCCCCGACCAACTGGTTCGTAGCCAGACACTCTAATCCACTGAGCTACAGGCGCACTAACTATGCAGAGATGGAAACATATTAGCTATATTATACTATAACTGAGCATACGAAAATCAAGGCCTTACCTTCCTATCGTTTCTTCGTGCGCAGCACGAAACAGGCGCACTAATTAAGTATCTCCGGGAAAAAGATAACTGTATTATAACTTAATTATAATCTCATACAGAAAACACAAAACAGGCATAGATGGAATTTATTTTTCCGCATTAAACTTTAACCGGGCCAAGACATCTTATACGCAGATACAATATTACATTTTAATCCTGTATTTTTCAATTGTTTTTTGCAGGTTTTAGGGATATTTCTTTATTTATGCGGTTTTATTGCCTTTGATTTTAAAAACGCTTTTTACAAGTTCAATATCCTTTTCATCAAGCACCTTAAAAACAAAGATACATACACCTGCATAGACCGCTGTAAACAGCAGGGCTTTTGCCGACAATAGCAGCCATCCGGTTTCCTGCCCGATAAAATATTCAACCGATGCAACCACTCCCAAAGACACAACAGCTGCCAATAGCGGTTTAACCACAGCCAAAATTATTCCGCCGGCTTTTCCTGATATTACCCTGTATATGATATACAAAGCAAAACCTCCGGCCGTAAGCGATATTGCAGCGGATATAAGCGTGCCGGTCAAACCATACAACTTTGTAAGGATTACGCTTAAAACTATATTTAAAACAGCCGCGCCAATCGAAGCCCACATTACTTCTTTTACACGTTCCATTCCGTTTAAAATGTTCATTGCCGGGTAACCTATAAGGCTTGCCGTATACGCCGCCGCAAGGACCACCATTGCAAGAAATGCCTCTTCATATCCGCTGCCAAGCCAGAGCGTTATAAACTCATTTCCAAAAACAAGAATACCGGAGCAAAGAAGAATACCCGCGAAAAATATATACCTTGTGACACGGACAAACATTACGTGAATTTTATTATGCATGTCCCTTGCCTTAAGTTCTGACGCAGCGGGCATAAGCGAATTTAAACCCATCATTTCAGGCAGCAGTGATATGTATTTTGAAACAGAAGCGCCAATCTGGTAATAAGCGGCGTAAACAGGATTAATAAAATAACCCAGTATAAGTTTATCCGCGTTTTGGCCGACAAGAACCGCAGCTTTTGACGATAAAAGCTTAAGGCTTAACGATATCATCTCCCGGAATTTTTTAACGCTTATGTGCGAAGCGGACAGTTCAAGCGCGGGATACACTTTTTTTAAACAAAAAAGAAGAATAACCGTCTCCGCCAGAATTGAAACCATCTGAGCCGCGACCACGCCCTTAATTCCGTATCCAAGCAGCAGAGTGCCAATCATCGCCGCTGTCCTTAAATAAGCGATAATAATATGCACGACATTAGTAAAATACATCACATTTAAGGCATTAAGAAGATAAACAAATCCAAGCATTACAAAATTGACAAGAAACGCGTAAAAGGAAAAGGCCGCGACAAACGCGGAATCATTAAGGTTTTCCGGCGTCACTTTAAAAAACATTTTAAAAATTACATCCCCAAACAGCAGATATATAAGCGCCAGGACAAAAGCGCTTGCAAGGTAGTAAAAAAACATCGTGTTTGCTATTTCATTTATGTCTTTATGCCTTGTCCTTGGGTCATACTTCGGTGCCATTATCGACATGGCCGAAGGCATCTGCAGCCCGCCGATAAGTTCCACAAAAACAAGAAGCGTCGTTACAAGCGCCCACACGCCGTAAAGTTCCTTGCCGGTGTATTTAAGCACCATCGGAGTAATAATAAAAGCAAGCGGAAAGGTTGTTATAAAAAACAGCAGCATCGTGGCTGTATTTTTTTTAAGTTTTTCTTTAAGCGGTTCCTCAATGTAACGCCATTCGTTTTTCAAATTATTTCCCCATACGGTTGACCGTTTTTAACATTTCAAACAGCGCCATTACCGCCGCCCTTTGCCTGATTATTTCACGGTTTCCGGAAAACAAAAACTTATGCACGCACACGGCTTCTTTATAATAAATTCCGACATAAACAAGGCCCACGGGTTTTTCCGCGGTTCCGCCGTCCGGCCCTGCTATTCCCGTGACCGATATAGCGCAGTCTGTTTTGAACAGTTCCGCGCACTTTACCGCCATTTCACAGGCGCACTCCGGCGACACAGCGCCATGTTCTTTTATTACAACGGAATCAACCCCAAGCACGCCTGCCTTGACGTCATTTGAATATGCGTTTATGCCGCCCCTATAATAAGAAGAACTGCCCGGCGTTTCCGTAAGCCTGGCGGCAATTATGCCTGACGTGCACGATTCAGCTGTTGAAATGGTAAGTTTTTCCGCCGTAAGCGCCTTTGCCAGCAGGCTGTGAAGCGTTTCTTCGTTTTCCCCGTACAAATTATCGCCAAGCCTTTTTTTTATTTCCAATTTGACTTTATTTATCATTTCATCGGCTTTAACAACACTCCCGGCTTTTGCGGTCACCCTTAATTCTATCTCCGTATGATGCGCAAGTATGCCTATTGACGGATTTTCATACGATTCAAACATATCCTTTATCGCGTCATTCACCGCGGATTCCGGCATGGCCGCCACTTTTAATGAGGTGTATTTGATAACCGCCGCATTTTCGCCGCTTTTTTTAAGAAGGTACGGTATTACGGTGTCTGTAAGCATGGGCTTCATTTCATACGGCACTCCGGGCATGCAGGCGATGACCTTTCCTTCATGTTCCAGTATAAATCCCGGCGCCGTGCCCCTGCTGTTTTTTATTATTTCCGCGCCGTCGGGAATTCCAGCCTGTACCCTGTTTGATTCGGGCATTTTTACCCCGCGTTTTTTAAAGAACTCATCAAGGTTTAAAAGTATGTCTTCGCGCGGGATTATCTTTCTGCCGGTAAATTCAGACACCGCGTCGCGGGTTATGTCGTCCACGGTCGGCCCCAGACCGCCCGTTATAATAACGGCATCCGCGCGCCGTGCTGCCGCGGAAATTGCCAAAACAAGACGGCCGGCGTTGTCGCCGGCCGTTGTCCTGAAAAACACGCTTATCCCCGCTTCGGCAAGTTTTCTGCTGATATACGAGGAGTTTGTGTCCTCTATCTGTCCCAGCAGAAGCTCCGTGCCGCAGGCGATTATTTCCGCGTTCATTTTATTGTTTCCTTTGCCTTTGCCGCCATTGCTGACACAAGCGACGTAAGTTCCATTGGTATTACAAATTTTGTTGAATCTTTTGCGCCAAGATCTTTTAACGCCTCAAAATACTGCAGCAGCATGGTGTTGGAATCCACGCCTTTTGCCGCGCTGAATATTTCGTTAAGCGCCTTTGCGTAACCGTCAGCGCGCAGTATCTGCGACTGCTGTTCGCCTTCGGCTTTTAATATTGCCGACTGTTTCTGGCCTTCGGCAACCGTAATGGACGCCACTTTCTGGCCTTCGGCTTCCGTCACAAGCGCGCGGCGCGTACGTTCAGCCGACATCTGCTTGGTCATTGATTCCTGTATTTCCTTCGGAGGCGTAAGTTCGCGGATTTCAACAGAGGTGATTTTCACGCCCCAGCGTTCCGTCACTTCGTCAAGTTTTGTCCTTAGCCTCATGTTAATCTCTTCCCTTTTTGCAAGCACATCGTCAAGGCTTATGTCGCCGACGATAGCCCTTAAAGTGGTGGTGGCAATACCCTGTGAAGCTCCTGCAAAATTTCCCACCTGAACAACGGTTTTAACCGCGTCAATTACCTTCCAGTAAATAAGAAAGTCAATTGATATGCCCGCGTTGTCTTTTGTAATGCATGTCTGGGAAGGAATTTCAAGATACAGCTCCCTTAAATCAACCCTTACAGGACGGTCAACAAAAGGAATAAGCAGAACCAGCCCGGGGCCTTTTTCCCCGATGCATCTTCCAAGCCTGAAAATCACAAGCCTTTCATATTCCTGCGCGATTTTGATGAAAGTCGGCAGTAAAACAATAAGAACAACTGCTGCTGCAATTAAAAATGAAATCGTCATTGTATTTCCTCCTTCTTTCTTGGAATTTTTTTAACCTTAAGTTTAAGCCCTTCTTCTTCAAGCACCAGAATTACATCGCGCGCGGAAACCGGTTCGTCCGAATACGCCTGCCAGTCCTCGCCGCCCACGTTAACCACTCCGCCCGCCTGCGTTATTTCCGTCTGCGCCACGCCGTGAAGCCCAATGGTACTTTTCTTTCCCATTATCGCTTTCCTTTTCTGCGCCTTAACAATCAGGTAAATAATAAGGGCAAAAAACGCGGCAGTAACAAAGACCATTACACCAATAACAAAATAGGAAGGCGCCCAGCTTACGCCCGCATCCCTGCCGGGAAAAAGTATAAGCGAGCCGATAATCATTGACAAAAGCCCTCCCCCGAACAGCGCGCCAAAAGTGGGAGTCATTGCTTCCGCGATAAAAAGCACCACAGCCAGCACAATAAGTATTATTCCGGCGGAGTTGATAGGCACGCTTTCAAATCCGATAAAACCAAGCACAATGGCAATAGCTCCCACTATTCCCGGAATAAGCGCGCCAAAATGCGCAAGTTCATAAATGATTCCGTAAATTCCGATAAGGAAAAGTATATACGCGATATTGGGGTCAGCCAGCTGATGCAGAAACCTGTTTCTGAACGGCATCTTTATCTCTTTAAGGACATAATCCTTTGTGCTGATAATGATTTCTTTGCCGCCGGCTTTGACTTTTTTTCCGTCAATTTTTTCCATAAGCGCGCCTAAGTCGGACGCCGTATATTCAACAACTTTAAGGGCAAGCGCTTCTTTTTCCGATATAGATGAATTTTTTGTTATTGCTTCTTCCGCCCACTTTTCATTGCGCCCGTTTACGCGCGCCAGATTCTTAATATAAGTAACCGAATCATTTGTTATTTTCTCCGCGGCTTTATTGCCCTGCAGGTCAATAGGGCTTGCAGTGCCTATATTTGTGCCGTCAGCCATAGCTGCCACATGCGAAGCCAGAAGTATAAAAGTACCTGCGGAAGCAGAGTGCGCGCCTTTGGG
>JAKQNO010000063.1 GCA_029565735.1 bacterium | reverse complement strand
TGTGGCTTTACAACGCTCTCCAAGACCATTTAAAAGTCTCTCGAAATCATCTTTTCTGTTGCCCATCTTACCTTTGAATTTCACTTGACCGGTCTCGTCCAAAGCAGTAACATAAGAAAAATACTTGTGACAATCAATTCCAAGATAATACATAGGGCACCTCCCCTTGATACTAATATGTAGGGGTGCGAAAGCACGCCCTGATGGATATTATATCAAGGCGGTGCCTTAATTATCTTTCATATTATCTCTACGATAAAAAACAAACAAAAGACACATCAAAATCCGCGGGCTGAAGACCCTCGTCTACCACGGCATAATACCAATTCTAAACAACGCACCCTGAAGGGGTGCGGCTACCACACATTTAAGTTCACACATAAAACCTAAACATTAAAAACAAGACGCAATATATTGCGTCTCTACGTTAAAAAACAAAACTTCAAACAACGCACCCTAAAGGGTGCGGCTACCAGATCTAAACCGTCCCTCCGTGCATCCGGCCTTCCGTCTCTCGGTTATCTATTCCTTACCGAGCCGCCCATGATAAACTCCGTGGGGACAAGGATTTTTTCTTTTGCCGTCCTTTTATTTCCTATTACATCCATCAGTATAGACATGGCTTTTCTTCCCATTTCTTCCTTTGGAATATTTACCGTGGCAATTGACGGGATAAAATGGCGCGCAAGTTCTATATTGTCAAAACCAACCACAGACATATCATCAGGGACGGATAACCCCGCGTCCTTAAGCACGTTTATGGCCATAATCGCGTTTACGTCATTGCACATAAAAAGCGCGTCAGGTTTTGGATTTATATCAAGCATCCTTTTCATCCATTCCCTTATGTCATCCGCTTCTTCGTGATTTTCCCTGCAGAAAACCGAAAGGCTTTCATCCAATTCCATATTATTCGCGGCAAGCGCCCTTTTATAACCGTCATACCTTAACTGAAAACTGCCCCTGCCGCCGCGCGACACATAGGCAACCCTTTTATGCCCAAGTTTTATAAGTTCATTTACCGCCTTAAACGCGCCGCCTTCGTTATCCGCCGCAATGCTGTCCGCGCCGGCAGAGTCGTATGAGTTGTCCGCCATGACAACCGGAATCCCCCTGTCTATTACCATTTCGGCGTATTCTTTTGGAAAATGCCCAAGCAGTATAAGACCGTCCACACTTTTTTCCTTTACCATTTTAGGCAGTACCATATCATCTATCTGTTCTTTTTTTACAACATTAGTCACAAGGCTGTAATCGGTTTCTGCCATAACCTCTTCAATGCCTTCAAGTATTCTGGAATAAAAAGGGTTTGTCATGACAGGCGCGCGGTAATACCGCCCTGATATAACGCCTACGTTTTCCGTTTTTCTTAAGGCAAGGGCGCGCGCGAACCGCGAAGGTTCGTAATTCAATTCTTTTGCTATTTTACAGATGCCGTCTTTTGTCCTGTCCCCCACGTCCTTCCGGCCGTTTAAGGCCTTGGACGCGGTGGAAATTGAAACACCGGCTTTTTTGGCAACGTCATAGATTGTAATTTTCATAAACAGCCCTTTATTTGCTTAGCTTTTTTATGGCCGCAAGTTTTTCCTTTGCTCTTGCTATGTTCTTTTTTGCTTCTGCGTGGCCCGGGTCCATTGCTATTACCTTTGACCAGACGGTTATCGCGGTTTCAATTTCCCCGTTTACATATTTGTCCACGCCTTCATAATAAAGCGATTTAACGGCTTTCGCGTCAACAGAGGCCTTGCTTTGCGATCCGGTAAGCTTTTCTATTCCGCTGTTTGCGTCTTCGTTATTGGGGTCAATGGCAAGCACTTTCTGGTAGTAGGACTTTGCCTTTTCAGGCGAAGACTTGTTCTGCCTTGCCAGGTTCAGATATTTATCCTTTTCAGATTCCATTTTCTGGTTAACTTTTGTTATCCCGTCAAGCGCGCTGTTATTCTTGGGGTCAAGCCTTAATACATCGTTAAATTTCTGCATAGCTTTCCTGTAATCTTTCTTTATTTTTTTATCGCTGCCGGTAAAATACTTTTCCGCGGAGGATAAAAGCGCTTTAATCCCGGAATCGCGCGAATCAATCGCGGCTTTTATTTTTGCGTCCACGGCTTCCGCCTTGGCCCCGCTTAACAGCTTTTTAAGTTCATAATATTCATTTACGGCTTCCGTGTATTTTTCCTGGGCAAGGTAAAGTTTTGCCTGCTTTTCCTTGGCGGTTATCAGTTCGCTTAAATTCTTTTCCACCTTTGCCATTCCGGCTTTCGCCTCGCCGTTTTCCGGGTTTACCTGAAGGACGTAATACCACGCGTTATACGCCTCGCCCACGCTGCCGGCTTCAAAAGCTTTTTTCGCCTTTTCAAGGTACACGGGAACCTGCCTGGAAATATTTTCATTCACGGAAGAAAGGTATTTCTGCGCTTCGGCGTCGCCCGGCTTTACCGCAAGCGCAAGGGTAAACTGTTCTTTTGCCTTTAAAAAATCTTCCTCGGTAAGGTATGTTGTGCCGCTGCTAAGGTAATAATCGTAGCCTGTTGTCTTAACCTGGGCCAGAAGCGAAAACGTGGAAGAATCGCCGGGGTTTAATTTTTTTGCCGTTTCCAGTTCTTCTATGGCTTCTTTATACATGTTCCTGTAATAATAAGCCATACCCAGATTATAGTGTGCGTCAGCAAAGCCCGGATTTATGGCAATTGCTTTTTTGTACGCGGTTATCATTTTGTCGTATTCTTTTTTCTTAAAATAATTCAGCCCAAGAAGGTACTGAACGTTAAAGTTCTCCGGATTTACCTTTACAACTTCTTTAAGGTTTTCAATGGCTTTGTCGGCGTTTTCCCTTTTGTGGTAAATAAGGCCAAGAAGCTCCCTGCATTCTATATGCTTGGGTTTTATATCAATACATTTTTCAAAATTTGAAAGCGCGTCGCCAAAAAGCGCTTTTTTATAATACGACTGGCCAAGCCTGAAATATGCTTCAGCCATCTCGTCATACCCTTTTTCTATGCTTTTGGCAAAAGCTTCAGCCGATTTGTCATAATTTTCCTTGCGCAGCCATGCAAGCCCCTGATAAAAATAGTTGGCGCCGTCGCCGGGGTTCATTGCTATCGCCCTGTCAAAATACTTTATGGCTTCATCGTCGTTATTTTTAAAGTTAAAGTAAATTATCCCTATAATCTGCGCCGCGGAAAAATCCACCTTATCATGCGATGCCTTGTCGTCTTTATTGATTTCCAGCACTTTTTTCATGGCATCAAGCGCTTCATCATGCCTTGATTCATTGTAATAAGCCAGCCCAAGGTTATACCTTTTAACCACGTTATTGCCGTCAAGTTCAACGGCTTTTTTGTATTCTTCAACAGACGCAAATATGGCGCACGCCGCCAATAATACAAAGGCAGCCGCTGCCGCGCTTCTTTTTAAAAGTTTTTCCATTATTACCCTCCGTGAAAACCTGTTATTTTTCGCCGGCTAAAAGGCGCTTTCTTTCAAGGCCGACAGCCTTAAAATCTTTGCTGCCATTTTCCATAAATATAAGTTTGTCTCCGTAATGGCTCCACGCCGCCATAATCACATTTTTCAGCTTAACCTTTCCAAGAAAAGAAACGTCATTTCCCGTTTTTTCCATTATCCACGGATTGCCGTTATAAATAAAAACTATTTTCCCGCCGTCCGGAGAAAACAAAAGCATGGGTTCAAGTTTTTTCCCGGAAAAAAGCTTTTTTACCGTTTTCTTTTTGACGTCGTAAATGTGTATTTTTCTTACGCTTTTGGACAGCGTTGTAAAAATAATATAATTGCCGTCCCAAGACCATTGCGGAGCCTCAGCGCCCGCGGAACCTTTAACCGCGCTTATTTTTTTCCCGGCAGCGTCATAAATATAAAGCTGCCGTTTTTTCTTTGAACCTTCTGTTTTTATAATGTACTTTTTGTCAGTGGAATACACGCCGTCAAGAATGTAATTTCTTACCGGGAAAAATTCCCTGTCAAAGGATGATACCCGCGACTCTTTGCCTGCAGTTATAAAATGTGCGTCAAGGGCCAGCAGCGCGGCTCCAAGTTTTTCATCGTGGTTTATTATTGTCAGGGTTTTGTCTATGGCTGTTAATACAGGCGTTTTTCCGAACTGTTTTTTGTATTTATCCCTTATTGCTTCGGCTTTGGCATTATTCGGGTAAACTTCCGCGTATATGTGAATAAGTTTTTCATAAACCTTGTCTATATATTTATAGTTTTTATACTTCCCCGCAAGCACATTAAAAACCCTTTCCGCCTCTTCGTATCTTTCCAGCGCGTAAAGCATGGTTCCCAGCCTGTAAAGCGCGTCGCTTTTATATGCAAATGACGGATAATCTTCCACCACCCTGTACAAAAGGTCAATTGCTGTCGCGTTATCGCCCGATGCCGCCTGCGCGTTTGCCCTGTTATATATTGCTTCAGGGCTTTCCGCCGCGTATGCGGTAAACGCGGCAGGCAAAAACGCCGCTATAAAAAGCACGGCCCTTATAAATTTCATTATTTTTCACCCATTATGATTATTTCAACCCTTCTGTTTAAACGCCTTTCTTCTTCGGTGGTATTTTTGTTCAAAGGCACTTTGGCGCCGTATCCCACCGTGGTAATTGAAAGCGGCGACATTTTATATTTTTCAACAAAATAGCGCAGTACGGTCTTTGCCCTTTCCTGAGATAGATAAAGGTTCTGCGCGTATCCGCCCTCTTCGCTTGAATGGCCCTGTATGTAAACCTGCACGTTTTTCTGCCCTTCAATTTCAGACGCAAGTTCGTTTAACCTTGCCGTCATTTCCGGAATTATTTCAGCGGAGTTCTGGTCAAAATATATCTTTTTGCCAAGCTTAAGTTTTTTGCTTTTTGACGCGATTACAAAAGCATCCCTTACCACCTGCCGGTCTTTAATGGCCGCTTTTTTCCCGTCCGTACCGTTTAAGTTAAGCACATACCTGCAGTTTTTAAGTTCGTCAACATACTTGCCCGCGGAATCGCGGCCGTCCCATACAAGGTACGAAGGCAGTGTTTCGCCGCCTGAAAATTCCTTAAGCAGCACATTGTCCGCTGTGTATATCTGAAAGTTCCAGTCCTTTATTTTTTTAATTTCCCTGTTTATCATCACAAACGGCACTGTTTTGCGCTCGTCGCCGTCGCTTGAAACAAGAAGCGTAATGGGCGCCACAAGCATCTCTTTATTCTTAAGCGGCACAAAGTAATTTTCGCGCGGGACTTCAAATTCATATTTTTTCGGCTGAATAATCTGCCCTACAGTTTTTATGACATTGCCTTCGTAATCCTTTGCCTTAAAATCAAAGACATAATTTGTGTCCGCGCCCGCTATTTTTCCAACCGAATCCGTGCCGTCCCAGCTTAGGTTTTTTGGCACTTCGCCCATACCGGAAAAGGATTTAACAATCATTCCGTCAGACGTCTTGATTGTAAGGCTCCATTCCTTTACTTTTTCCTCCGGCACATTGGGCTTAAAGGAAACAGCTTTTATTCTTCCCTGCTCCACGTTTACCTTTGGGACTTCTATTGCTTTTGGCACGAATTGCGCGTTCTGTTCCGCAAGCCACTGTTCGTATGATGACTGTCCGAATTTTATATTGGCTGATATCCTGTGCACAGCGCCAAGGTCGCCCATGGGAGTAAAAGCGTAATCAACGCCAAAATCCCCTATGTGTATTCCCAGCCCGCCGGTTAAAACAGTTAACTTTGTGACATCAGAAAAAGAAACTTTTCCAAGGTCCAAAGCATTGTTATATTTTGCGCCAAGACGCAGAGCTACGGAGCGGAAAAGGAAGTATTCAAGCCCGGCTCCCGTAAAAATATTATCTGTATTGGCTGTTTTGGAAAAATCCACTGCCGCGCTGAAAACATCAAAAGAGCCTTCGTAAATCTTAAAACCAAGCCCGGCTCCAAATTCAACCGGCAGCATATCATCTGTACCGGATAAAAAGCCAAGGTTTTTGGCGCTAAGCCCGGCGTAAATTTTATTTTCAAAAAGGCTTATCATCACGCCGGTGTCAAAAGAGACTCCCATGTTTGTCTGCCCGGCAAAATCCTCGTAAAGCCCTTTTGCCGAAACGCCAAAACTGAATGTATTGCCGAAACTTTTTCCGAATCCCGCGGTTAACACCGCGTCCTTTACGGAAACAGAAGGCGCTGTTCCGCCCGTTGAATCAAAAGAGCCAAAATCAATGTATAAAAGGCTTATTCCAAAACCCGAACCCCTGTTAAACGGCAGGCCGAATGCCAGATGCTGCATGTTTATGTTATTAAACCAGAAAATACCTGTGGCTGTAATTTCAGGCCTGTCAAGAAGCGCAAGGCCGGCAGGGTTAAAAATTAATGGGTTTGTGCCGTCAGGAAGCCCGGTCCCGGATTCGCCCATACCCGCCTGAACAGCTTCGGGTTTTATTTTAAGAAATTCGCCCGTGCCTGTGCCAAAATTGCCGGCTGTAAGCGTATTGGAAATAAGAAAAACAAATAAAACAGCAATTATTTTAACTATAATTGACTGTTTAGGGTCATTTAAGTCAACCACCGACTCCCCCTTTATGGAGCATTTGTTTAAAAACACATCTTAATTTTATCACTATATATATATTTGTCAATATTATATATTTTATATAATATCTGCACGAAAACTTACAAAAATCAAATATAATGCGGTATTTTATACCGAAAGTTTTCGTAAAAAAAACACCATTGCCTGCCCTGAATTCTTCTGATAAAATAGGTTAATCTTACCAAAGCCACGATAAGGAGAAAAGCAAATGGATGATAAAAGGGCGAAAGACAGAAGAAAAAAACAGGTCCCTGTTAAAAACGATAAACGCAAAGGCCCGCGCCGCCTTACCTGCGACTGCGGAGGAAAGATAGAAGTTAAAGTGTCCGGCAGCGATTCATTTGTCTGCGCCCGCTGCGGGAAAAAGCACTAGCTTGAAAATAGCACTTTAGCGGATTAAGCATTTAAGCTATAGCGAAGAAATAAGCAGAAGCTGTTTAAGCATTTAAGCTATAGCATCAACGCATCTCTTGTCCGCAATCCTTATCACAACACGGATAATCAAAATATCCATATCCATCTTTTAAAAATTCATCATCTTCTTTATTACTATTTAATATGCTTTCTTTAAACTCATTCAAATATACAATTCTCTTCGTTAAACGAAACTTACGTGCTTTTTTTTCAAGATAACCCTTTGCAACAATCATTTTCTTTTCTTTATTTCCACTATCAACCAACTCTGTAATTACTTCAAATTTCGATTGACTGATTTGTCTAATATTTCTAACAACATGCCCTCCCCGATCGCCCGGATATAGACACATCGTTTCCAAACTGAATATTCGAACCAAATTAAAATTAACATCAACTTCAAAATAATTTGTAATTTCTGCGTTATAGTTAGTGCCATTATGTCCAAATTGTTTGATTTTTAATAATCTATTGTTATCCAGAAAATTTTTGTCATAAGATATTAACGGACCGGTTATCAGACTATTACGGTGGCCCCGTTCGTCAAGACCGTTTTTAACCTGAATTAAGGTGGATTCCGAGTTAAGCAACCTTCCTCCTCTCCTTGGCATTCGGCAAGTAAATTTCTGCCGGTGTTTTGTAATCAAGCCCTTGATGAATCCGTGTAAAATTATAGAAAGTAAAGTATTTCTTTAAACCGAACTCGCAGTCAAACATGTTCTCGTATTTTCTTAGATACACATCCTCATACTTTACGCTTCTCCAAAGCCTTTCGACGAATACGTTGTCCAAAGCTCTTCCTTTGCCGTCCATGCTGATCTTAATTTTTTTCTCTTCCAGTATCCCGACAAAATCCTTATCTGTGAACTGCGAACCCTGATCCGTGTTGAAATATTCCGGAGTTCCGTAATTATCCAAAGCCTCATTCAGAGCGACAATGCAGAAACTTGTATCCATGCTGTAAGAAATCCTCCAAGATAGAACATACCTGCTGTACCAATCTATAACCGCTACAAGATAAACATATCCGTGCGACAGGCGTATATACGTGATATCCGTCGACCATACCATATTCCTGCGTTTTATTTCTAAGCCTTTCAGCAGGTAAGGGTATTTAGCGTGTTGCTTATTTGGCCGGCTCAACTTCTTTTTAAGGCAAATAGCCTCTAATCCGAGCGTTTTCATCATGCTTCTGACTTTCTTACGGCCCGCTTTTATCCCGTGTCGGTTATACAGCTCTCTGGATATTTTTCTCGCCCCATAGAACGGGCACTCTGTGTAGATTTCGTCGATTCTGTTAAGGATCAGCCTGTCTGTTTCTTTTATGGGTCTTCTTTCATAGTACAAAGTCGACTTCGATATTCCCAGGAGTTTACACTGTCTGGTAATGCTGTATTTCTCGTCATAACGGTCTACCAAAGCCCGCCTTAGAGAAGATTCAACTTCTTCAAATTTTTTTTTAGAAAACTGATATCCATCTCTTTCTCGCCAAGAGCCTTAAGATATTCTTCTTCTTTCTTCTGCCAGTCCTGAGCTTCCTTGCTTTGCTTGTTAGAGAATATACCGGTAACATTTTCCAGAAGCTGTTTTTTCCACGCGCTGACCTGGCCTGGGTGCACCTGGTACTTTGATGCTATCTCGTTAATCTTAGCCCCTTCGCGTGCTGCTTCCATTGCCACTTTCGCCTTAAAAATATCATCATGCTTTTTTCTCATTGTGGACCTCCTGTGTCCTAAATTTTACTACAGGAAATCCACCTTAAAAAGTGCTAAAATACAGTCCTAAAAAGCTAAGCCATTATACAACACCATATACTTTACAACCTTTTTTTATAAGCTTTTCGCCTATAAAACCCGTTCCGCAGCCAATGTCCAGAATTTTCCCGCCCGGTGGTGTCATTTTTACAATTGCCTTAACACGCTCTAAATCACCCGGAATCCAATCCCCATATCTTTGTTCTATAATTTTCTGGCTCAAATTCAACCGCCTTATATTTTTATTTTTTACTGAATAATTCCTTAAGATACAGTTTTACAAATTTAATTCCGGTCGGGATAGATTTAGCCTTGCTTTCGCCGCCTATCCTGTCGCCTTCTGCTGTTGGAATTTCCGCGATTTTCAGTTTTTTCTTAAACGCCTTTATGGAGCTTTGAAACTCTATTGCAAAACCCTCGGCAGTTAAACCCAAGTCCAACAGCACCTGCCTTTTAAAACCCCGAAAGCCGTTTATTGTGTCTGTCACATAAGAACCCGAACGATTAAAAGATATATTTACCATCCATGTAAATACCTGGTTTGCCCATTTACGCCATGGAAATAACTGCCCGTCTTCTTCATTTCTTGAACCTTTGGCAAACCGCGACGCAATTGCAATATCCGCGCCCTGTTCCAGAAGCGCGAACACTTTATCTATATCATTATAGTCTTCATTGCCATCCGGGCTATAGAAAAGTATAAGGTCAGATTTGCTTATATTTGCCGCCATCATAAAAGCAACACCCCTTCCCTTTTTTTCCTGAATATGCACGGGCATTCCTTTTTCCTTGAAAAACTCAAGCGTGCCGTCCTTGGAACCGGGGTCAATTACAAAAACTTCATCATAATTTTTAGGTATTTTATCATACAGCACTTTTACAGCTTCAATTTCATTCCATGTCAGAATTACAAGACATTTTGTCATTTTTATTCACCTCTTATATTTTTTCTTTATCAAAAAAACTAACCTGAAGGTCCTATGAAATTAAACACAATACTTTCATATTAATAGATTTCAAACCATAATTCTACTTGTATCTGCTTTTCCCATTACGGTGGTACCGTATGTCAAGACCGTTTTTAATACCAGTTTAAGGTGGTTTCCAGGTTAAGCAACCATCCTCCTTTCTTTGATTTTTGGCAAGTAAATCTCTGCCGGTGTCTTGTAATCAAGCCCTTGGTGAATCCGGGA
>JAKQNO010000062.1 GCA_029565735.1 bacterium | reverse complement strand
TGTGGCTTTACAACGCTCTCCAAGACCATTTAAAAGTCTCTCGAAATCATCTTTTCTGTTGCCCATCTTACCTTTGAATTTCACTTGACCGGTCTCGTCCAAAGCAGTAACATAAGAAAAATACTTGTGACAATCAATTCCGAGATAATACATAGGGCACCTCCCCTTGATACTAATATGTAGGGGTGCGAAAGCACGCCCTGATGGATATTATATCAAGGCGGTGCCTTAATTATCTTTCATATTATCTCTACATTAAAAATCAAAAGAGTTAAATAAGATGTAAGTTGTTTTTTACTATTTCAAATCCTGCAGCATTTTAATTACCCTTTCCTGGTCGGGTTTTATCTTAAGGGATTTATTAAAATACTCTTTTGCTTTTGCCGTTTGAGACAGCCTTACATAGGTAAGCGCAAGGTTGTTTAATGTGTTATAGTTTTCAGGTTCTTTTTTAAGCGCCTGTTCAAACTGCGGTATGGCCTTATTGTACTCTCCGGTAATGGAATATATAAGCCCTATGTGGAAGTTGGAACGCGCCAAAGACGGATTTTTTTCAAGGTCGTTTTCAAAATACGGAAGGGCTTCTTTATATTTATTATCCTTAATCATTTTCATCCCGTCGTTGAAAAACGCGTCGCGCGCGCTTTCCATGGCTTGTTTCATGGAAGACTGCATCATCTGTTCTTTTGCTTTATTCAAATACATTACTGCGTTAAGGTTATTCGGGTCGCGTTTAATGACCTGCTCAAACATTTCCGCGGCTTCCCTGTACTTGCCCTGATTGCCGTAAATGCTTCCAAGGTTTGACATTAATTCCGTATTATAAGGCTGCAGCTTAAGGGCTTTTTTTACAAGCGTTTCCGCAAGCGGAAAGTTGGTAAGCGGAGGTGTTGTTATGATTATAGCCAGGTTCCCTATAACAGGAACCGCGTCATATGCTATATCCAGGGCCCTGCCCGCGGTATAATTGAAAAGCTCCTCGTTATTTTCGGACAGATATTTTTCCGCCAGCCTGTACCAGTAAATGCCGGCCACTTCACGTCCCTCAAATTCCTGGTACACGGTGATGTCGTAAAGGATGTTTTTTAAAGGCATCATTTTCCACGGGATGTTGCTTGAATAGGAAAAATCAGGAGTTATCCTGTAAGACAGGCCGTTTAAACTTTCATAAAGCACGGGCGCGCCAAGTTTTGTGGTTGAATATATATCTGTCATTTTTTGTTCAAAGGCCGTAAGTATGTTTGTCACGACTTTGTTTGAACCGGTTTTAACCCTTAAATTGTCAATATCCCTGAAAATGGTGTTTACGCTGTCAAATATGGTTATGCCTTTATATCTGTTTAAGACAAATTTTTCGTAAGTAATGGGGAATATCTGGTTATCGCCGTTGGAAAACAGGTTTGCTTTTTCAGGCATGCCTGTCAGCAGGTCGCGCGAATAATTAACGGCCAAAAAGTTTGATGAACGGTCATTTTCATGGTAATTTTTAACAAGCATAAAAGGCAGAATAAGCAGAAGGGCTGCCGGAATTATAAAAAATTTAACCTTTGAAAGTTTTGGTTTCTGCGCAAGTTCATAAATGCCGTATGACCCGATAATAAGCGCCGCGGCATACGAGGGGATAAAATACCTGAAAGCAAGCTGCAAATCATGGAATGACCCGTAAAAAGCAAGGAGCAGAATATTGGAAAAGAAGATAAAAATTAAAAGCCAAAAATGTTTAAAGCGCGATATTGCCGCAGACACAACCCCCGCTGTAAGGATAACAAGGCCTGGGATTGAAAATTCCCTGATAAGGGTTTTTCCCGCGTAGCCCAGATAGGTAATGTATCCAAGAAGGTCGCGGGTGAACATCTTAGCGCTGTAGTCTTTCTGTGTAAAATAACCGAAAAAATCTGTAATGCGGGTAAATGTCTTCCAGCTTAAAACAGTGTCTGAAAGGCCGCGCACGAAGATGTAAAGATAAACGGACAATCCGGCGGACAGGAAAAAAATTAAAGCCGGCAGTTTTTTTATAATTTCTTTTTTATCCCTTAAAGCGATAAAAAGCCACAGCAGGGCGGAAAATATAATAAAGGAAAGGTGCAGCCCAAAACCAAGGCCGGTAAGAAAGGCAAGAAGCCAAAGGTATTTGGCAGGGCTGTTATCCTGCGTATATTTTAAATAAGACGCCAATGCAGCAAGGCAGAAAAAGGCGTTTAAGGAGTAAATCCTTGCTATGCCTGACTGCGACCATAATGTGTACGAGAACATAAAAAGCACTCCGCTGAAAATTGCACAGGCGTATTTTGTATATTTGTCGCCTTTGTCCTTTAAAACAAGAAGGGTGCATCCGTATATAAGGGCAGCTGATGATGCCGCGAAGAAAGCGGACATAAGGTTCATTTTAAACGCGGGGTTCGCGATTGGCATTAAAAGGAATATCTTTGAAATTAATATATATAACGGGAAACCTGTGGGATGGGGAATGCCAAGCGTGTGGGCCATTGCGATAAGCTCGCCGCTGTCGCCAAAGTAAACGCCGGGGCAGAGGGTCTTAAGGTAAAGGAAGAAAGAGGATAAAAAAAGCAGAGCCGGAATAATCAAACCTGCAGCCGCGTTCATTTTTTTAGGTCTATCCTTTCTATAAGCGTGGTTTTGCCGTTTGTTTCGTCTATTGACAGGAAGACTCCGTTAAAATGCACGTCTGTTTCGGCTATTTCAAACCTGGCAGGCATGCCGGTTAAAAATTTTTCAATTATGATTTCTTTTTTTACGCCGATAACGGAATCCATGGAACCTGTCATGCCGGCATCGGTTATAAAACCTGTGCCATAGGCAAGTATCCTTTCATCGGCTGTCTGGACATGAGTATGCGTTCCAAGCACGGCTGAAGCCCTGCCGTCCAGAAAGAAGGCAAGCGCCTGTTTTTCTGATGTCGCTTCGGCGTGAATATCTATTATGGCAATGCGGGTTTCTTTTTTTATTTCGCTAAGCGCGGCTTCCGCGGCCCTGAAAGGGCAGTCCGTAGGCTGCATAAATACGCGGCCAATCATTGATATAACGCCTATTTTTACTTTTTTATCATTCCTTTTGCATTCAAAAACTCCGCAGCCGGTTCCGGGATTTCCGGGCGGCAGGTTATAAGGCCTTAATAATGCGGGTTCCATATCCATTAAAGGTATGATGTCCCTTTTGTCCCAGATGTGGTTTCCGGTGGTTATGACGTCAATTCCCATCGCGATAAGTTTTTTAAATACATCAGGGGTTATGCCGAAGCCCGCGGCGGAATTTTCGCCGTTGGCAATGACAAAATCGATTTGCTTTTCTTTTATAAGGGAGGGAAGAAACTGTTCAACGGCGTCCCTTCCGGGCCTGCCGTTAATGTCGCCTATAAACAGGACGTTTACCATTTAAATACCTCTTGCTTTTAATATACCGCCGCCGCGTTTAAGCGGCGGCGGTATGCTTGTTATTTACTTTGCGTATTCCACCGCGCGGACTTCGCGTATTACGGTTACCTTTATCTGGCCCGGATATTCAAGTTCTTCTTCTATCTTCTTGGCGATATCCTTGGAAAGCATAAACGATTTATTATCATCTATCTTATCGGATTCAACCATAATCCTTATTTCGCGCCCTGCCTGTATAGCGTATGTTTTCTGGACGCCTTCAAAAGCAGAAGCTATTTTTTCAAGGTTCTCAAGGCGTTTTACGTAATTTTCCAGGGTTTCGCGCCTTGCGCCCGGCCTTGCGGCTGATATGCCGTCCGCGGCCTGCACAAGCACGGCTTCAATTGTTTTGGGTTCAACATCATTGTGGTGCGCTTCTATCGCGTGAAGCACGGCTTCTGATTCGCCGTATTTTTTTGCGGCTTCAACGCCAAGCGCCACGTGGCTGCCCTGAATTTCATGGTCAATCGCCTTGCCGATATCGTGAAGCAGCGCGGCACGCCTTGAAAGGGTGGGGTCAATTCCAAGTTCAGAAGCAAGAATGGATGTGATGTATGCCATCTCTACGGAGTGCTTTAACACGTTCTGGCCGTAGCTTGTCCTGTAATGGAGCTTGCCAAGCAGTTTGATGATTTCCGGATGAATGTTGGGTATGCCGACATCCATGGCCGCCTGTTCGCCGATTTCCTTAAGCCTCTGGTCCATTTCAAGTTTTGTTTTTTCAACAACTTCTTCAATTCTTCCGGGGTGTATCCTGCCGTCCTGAATAAGTTTCTGCAGGGCAAGTTTGGCTATTTCTCTCCTTACAGGGTCAAACGCGGAAATTGTAACGGCTTCCGGCGTGTCGTCAATGATAAAGTCAACGCCTGTGGCTGTTTCAAGTGTCTTGATATTTCTTCCTTCGCGGCCGATAATCCTGCCTTTCATATCGTCGCTTGGAAGCGGTACAACCGACACGCTGATTTCGGAAGTGTGGTCGGCGGCTATGCGCTGCACTGCTATTGAAACAATGTCGCGGGCTTTCTTTTCCGCTGTTTCTTTTGTCTCTTCTTCAAGGCGTTTTAACATTAAAAGCGATTCCTGTTTTGCCGCGTCCATCATGGAACGGATAAGTTCCTGTTTGGCGGATTCCGCGGACAGCCCGGAAATGTTTTCCAGCTTCTTGCGCTGGTCTGCTATTACGGTGTCAAGTTCCTGGTCGCGGGTGGATAACTTTTTTTCAAGGTCGTTTAGGGATTTTTCTTTGGTGGAAAGGTCCTTTTCTTTCTTGTCGATTATTTCCATCTTTTTGTCAAGATTTTCTTCCCTCTGGCGCACCTTTTTTTCAACGTTGGCGATTTCCGCCTTGGTTTCGCGTGTCTTTGCGTCAAAGTCGGCCTGGGCCTTTAAAATGGTGTCCTTGGATTCAAGCTCGGCTTCTTTTTTGATTGAACCGGCTTCTTTCTGCGCCCCTTCAATTATCTGGGCGGCGTATTTCTTTGCGCTTGTAATCTGGCCTTCCGCAAAAATTTTACGCCCGAAAAAGCCTGCTGCCACGCCCACGATAAGGGCGAGTATTGCCACAATTAAATACTCCATTTCTTTTAAACCTCCTCCATTAATGTCAAATGTTTGTTTTAATCCCCAATAATTAAAGGATTCCGTTTTGCGCGGAGGAGAAAAAAGAAGTATTTATGAAGAGAAAGATTGCGTGACTTAATATATTAAACAGCCCGTGTCCTTTTTGTATGTAAAAAGGGAAGGGCAACACCGATAATCGGTAATGGTTCATTACCTATGTTTTCGGATTTTTTAATATATTTAATAAGCATTTTCTTTTCTCTCCGCCGCACAAAATTAACCCCGCCAATCGCCGTGAGAAGCCGGATTTTGGGCCCTGTCAACAGGTGGGTGCCGGCATGCGTACTTTTGGCTTCCCCTTGCGGGGCGTGCACTCCGCACACATAAAAGGCTCCCTAGTTTAAAGGCGTTGGACCAAAATTAATGACTTCTACACGAACGCAGCAGGGTATATTTACCTTGTCTGTACTGTCTCAAAAAGCAACATTTGTCGTGTCTGTTATAATAACAATTTAAAGCGTATTAGTCAATTGAAAAAGTTTTGCGGTGTAAAACTTTAATATCTGCCGTATATCATAAGGAAAAGGGCTGCGCGGTATTTTTAAGCCATTGAAATTTCAGCCTTCATTATGATATACTAAGATTCCACATTTTTCTTTATATTATGGAGGAAAATATGTTTCACGCGACAACTATACTTTGTGTCAGGAAAAACGGAAAGACCGTAATTGGCGGCGACGGCCAGGTTACAATGGGAAATACGGTTATGAAACAAACCGCGAAAAAAGTCCGCACCATTGAGGGCAAGAACAGGATAATTGCCGGTTTTGCCGGGTCGGTGGCCGATGCTTTTACCCTTTTTGACAGGTTTGAAGCCAAGTTAAAGGAACACAGCTGGCTTCTGCAAAGGGCTGCCGTGGAACTTGCCAAGGACTGGCGCACTGACAAGATGCTAAGGCAGCTTGACGCGCTTTTAATCGTCGCGGACAACGAAAAAACTTACGTGGTTTCCGGAAACGGCGAAGTCATAGAGCCGGAAGACGGAATAACAGCGATTGGCTCCGGCGGTTCATACGCGCTTGCAGCCGCGCGCGCGATGAGCAGGTTTACGGATAAATCCGCCCATGAAATTGTGGCGGAATCAATGAAGATTGCGTCTGAAATCTGTATCTATACAAACAACAATATTACAATAGAAGAATTATAGGGGATAATAATGGTAAAAGAGTTTACACCAAAAGAGATTGTTGAACAGCTTGATAAATATATAATAGGGCAGGATAACGCGAAAAAAGCCGTGGCAGTCGCGCTGCGCAACAGGATAAGGCGCCAGAAACTATCCGAGGATATGAGAGAAGAAGTGACTCCTAAAAATATCCTTATGATAGGCCCGACCGGCGTAGGCAAGACCGAAATCGCGCGCAGGCTTGCAAAACTTGTAAAAGCGCCGTTTATAAAAGTTGAAGCATCAAAGTTTACCGAAGTGGGTTATGTGGGGCGCGATGTGGAATCAATTGTAAAGGATTTAATGCAGTCGGGCGTCAACATGGTGCGCGACGACCATATGGCAATGGTAAGGGCAAAAGCGGAAAGCCTTGTTGAAGACAGGATTCTTGACCTGCTTGTGCCGCCTGTAAGGCAGCAGAAAAAAACAATGCTGACCGAAGAAGAGATAGAACAGCAGAAACAGGAAGGCGAAAGGTTTAAGGAAACAAGGGAAAAGTTCAGGCAGCAGTTAAGGCGCGGCGAGATGGAAGAAAAATTTGTGGAAATCAGCGTAAGGCCCAAACAGCCGCCCATGTTTGAAATAATGTCCGGGCAGTCCATGGAAGATATAGGAATGGGGCTTCAGGATATGATGGACAACCTTTCCGGCGCCAAGATGAAAAAGAAAAAAATGGCGGTCCGCGAAGCAAGGGCGATGATACTTGAAGAAGAGACCGCGAAACTTGTGGATATGGATAAAGTGACAAAAGAGGCGCTGGACCTTGTGCAGGGCAACGGCATTGTGTTTATTGACGAACTTGACAAAATTGCCGGCAGCGGAAAGGTAAGCGGCGCGGATGTGTCGCGCGAAGGCGTGCAGCGCGATATACTGCCCATAGTTGAAGGCACCACTGTAATGACAAAATACGGGACCGTGAAAACAGACCACGTTCTTTTTATAGCGGCCGGCGCTTTTCATGTTTCCAAACCGTCGGATCTGATACCGGAGCTTCAGGGAAGGTTTCCGATAAGGGTGGAGCTTAACAGCCTGACGCAGAATGATTTTGAGAGGATTTTAAAAGAACCGCAGAATTCGCTTATAAAACAGTACACGGCGCTTCTTGAAACAGACGATGTGGCAATTGGGTTTGACAGCGGCGCGATTTCCGCTCTTGCAGCCCTTGCTTTTGAAGTAAATGAAACAACAGAGAACATAGGCGCAAGAAGGCTGCATACAATACTGGAAAAAGTCCTTGAAGACGTTCTTTTTGAAGCGCCTTACGGCAAAAAAGAAAAGCGCGTTGTTACAAAGGAATGGGTTGACGCCAAGCTGAAAGACATGGTAAAGGACAGGGATTTAAGCAAGTACATACTGTAGAGCAGAAGGTTAGAGGATTAGAAGATTCGAAGATTAGAAAAAATGAAAGGCAGACAACAAGGAGCAAAAAATGATAAACGCGGTTGAAAAGGCACGGGTGCTGACAGAAGCTTTGCCGTATATTAAGAAATTTACGGGCGCGACGTTTGTTATTAAATACGGCGGAAGCGCCATGGCAGAGGAAAAATTCAGAAACTTTTTCATGGAAGATGTCGCGCTTTTAAACTACGTGGGCGTGCGCACGGTACTTGTCCACGGCGGCGGCGACGATATCTCGGCGATGGCGAAAAAACTTGGCAAAGAGGCTGTTTTTGTGAAAGGGCACAGGGTGACTGACAGAGAGATGCTTGATATAGCTTCCATGGTGCTTATAGGCAAAGTTAATAAGGATATTGTGCGCAGTTTAAACCTGCACAACCTTAACGCCATTGGTTTGTCGGGCAAGGACGGCAACCTTCTTATTGCCAAAAAGAAGAAGGAAGGCAATGTTGACATCGGTTTTGTGGGCGAGGTTACAAAAGTAAATACCGGCCTGCTGGATACGCTTGAAGAAAAAGGATACCTGCCGGTGATAGCGCCCATAGGAACGGACGCGGAAGGAAACGGATACAATATAAATGCTGACCTGGCTGCGGCGGAAATTGCAAAGGCGTTAAAAGCCGACAAGCTTATTTATATCACGGATACTGACGGCGTAAAACTGCACGGCAAATACGTGACAACGCTTAAAACAGCTGATATCGCCAAAAACATAAAAAACGGCCAGATAACGGGCGGCATGATACCCAAACTTAATTCGGCAAAAGAGACTGTGGCGTCAGGCGTAAAAAAAGTTCACATTATAAACGGGACAAAAGAGCATTCCATGCTTCTTGAAATCTTTACAAAGGAAGGGACAGGCACGGAAATAGTAAAATAAGTGCCGGGTAAAATTATGAATAACAAACTAAAAACTGACGATAAAAAATACATAGGCAATACTTTTAAGCGCTACGACGCGGTTTTTGCAAAGGGCAAAGGCGCGGTTATAACGGACACTGCCGGGAAAAAATACATTGATATGCTTGCCGGTGTGGCGGTTAACCTGCTGGGATACAACGATGAAAAGGTTAACGCGGCCATGATAGGGCAGATAAAAAAGTACACACACACCTCAAACTGGTTTTACAGCCCGCAGCAGATAAAACTTGCGGAGTTGCTTGTAAAAAATTCATTCGGCAGCAAGGTGTTTTACGTTAATTCCGGCGCGGAAGCAACCGAGGTCGCGATTAAAATTGCCCGCAAATGGGGCGTGCTTAACAAAAACGGCGCGTATAAAGTAATCACAATGCGCAACAGCTTTCACGGCAGGACAATAGCGGCCTTAACCGCGACAGCGCAGGAAAAGTTCCATAAATATTTAAAGCCGCTTCCTGAAGGTTTTATGTACGCGGAATTTAATAATGTTTCATCCGTGGAAAAGCTTATTGATGATAAAACAGCTGCAGTCCTTGTGGAGCCCATTCAGGCCGAAGGCGGCGTGCTGCTGCCCGATAAAAATTATTTTAAAGAATTAAAAGCGCTGTGCGAAAAAAATAACGTGCTTTTGATAGCCGACGAGGTTCAGACAGGCCTTGGCAGGACAGGCAAACTTTTTGCATACCAGAATTTCGGCATAAAGCCGGATATGATGACGCTTGGAAAGGGATTAGGCGGCGGGCTTCCGCTGTCAGCTGTTGTAATTTCCAAAGAACTTGAAGGCGTTTACACTGTGGGAGACCACGGCACAACAATGGGAGGCAACCCTGTTGCATGCGCCGCCGGATACGCGGCTCTTGCGCGGATAAACAAAAAACCGGTTTTAAAACAGGTGGTTGAAAAAGGCGCGTTTATGGTTAAGGCTTTAAAAGCGCTTAATAACCCGGCGATAAAAGACGTAAGGGGAATGGGCCTTATCATAGGCGTGGAATTAAAAAGCGACACGGCTTCGTACGCCGCGGCAAAAGCGCTTAAGAACGGCGTGATAATCAACGCGTGCAAACCGAATGTGTTAAGGCTTGTGCCTTCTTTGATAATAAGCAAAAAACAGATGGAGCAGGCTGTAAAAGCAATTGATAAGTCGCTTTATTAAAAAGTATTTTAAAGAAAAACACGGAGGTTGTAATGGTAAATAAACTTTCAAAAAAAGACCTGTTGACGCTTGACGAGTACACAAAGGATGAAATTTCACTGATACTTTCGGTTTCGGAGAATATCAGGACAAAACAGAAAAACGGCGAAATGTTTGTGCCCCTTCTTGGAAAAGCGCTTGGAATGATTTTCAGGAAGAGCTCCACGCGCACAAGGGTCTCTTTTGAAATAGGCATGTTTCAGCTTGGCGGCGCGGCTTTATATTTAAGCCCGAACGACATGCAGCTTGGCCGCGGTGAAACCGTGGCTGATACGGCAAGGGTTCTGTCGCGTTATCTGGACGGCATAATGATAAGGACGTATGACCACGCTGAAGTTGAAGAACTTGCGGCAAACGCGACCATACCCGTTATAAACGGCCTTACTGATTTCACGCATCCCTGCCAGATACTGGCGGACATACTTACGATAAAAGATAAGAAAAAAGTATTAAAGGGCATTACAGTCGCGTATGTGGGCGACGCCAATAACGTCTGCAATTCGTGGATGTTCGGAGCGCCCAAGGCGGATTTGAATTTAAGGGTGGCATCGCCAAAAGGATACGAACCGGACCCGGCGGTTTTTGCCAGGGCAAAAAAGTCCGCAGCTGATAACGGGACAGAACTTGTGTTTACAAATGACCCGCGCGCTGCCGTTGAAAACGCGGATGTTATTTACACGGACGTGTGGGTAAGCATGGGTCAGGAAGCCGAGTCTGAAAAAAGGAAAAAAGAATTTGACGGTTTTCAGATAAATTCAGAACTTGTTCGGCTTGCCAAAAAGGACGCCATAATCATGCACTGCCTGCCGGCGCACAGGGGCGAAGAAATATCGGCAGAGGTGATAGATGGGCCGCAGTCAGTGGTATTTGACGAAGCGGAAAACAGGCTGCACGTGCAGAAAGGCGTCATGGCGCTTTTAATGGGAAATAAATAAAAGCCGCAAAAAGCGGATTATAAAATAAAAAGCGAGGAAAATAAAATGGCAAAGAAAGTCAATAAAGTTGTACTTGCGTATTCGGGCGGGCTTGATACATCCGTAATCGTGCCGTGGTTAAAAGAAACTTACGGCTGCAAAGTAATAGCGTGCGTGGTTGACGTGGGCCAGAAAGACGATTTTAAGGCCACGGAAAAAAAGGCCATAGCCAGCGGCGCGGATAAAGTGTACGTGCTTGATAAAAAAGAAGAATTCATGAAAGAATACGTGTTCCCGATGATAAAGTCAGGCGGGGTGTATGAAGGCAAGTACCTTCTTGGCACATCAATAGCAAGGCCTATAATCGCAAAAGCTCAGGTGGAAATAGCGTTAAAAGAAGGGGCGGACGCGGTATCGCACGGCGCCACAGGCAAAGGCAATGACCAGGTGCGTTTTGAACTTACATATAAAGCGCTTGCGCCGCACCTTACCATTATAGCCGCGTGGAAAGATGACAACTGGACAATCCGTTCAAGGTCAGAAGCCATTGATTACGCCAAGGCGCACGGAGTGCCGGTGCCTGTCACAAAAAAGAAACCATATTCGGAAGATGATAATCTGTGGCACATTTCGCATGAGGGCGGCATACTTGAAGATCCGGCAAAGGAATGCCCGGAAGAAGTATTAAGCAGGATAGCCACAATTAAAAAGGCATCAGAGACGCCGCAGTATGTCACAATTAATTTTGTGAAAGGCATTCCTGTAGGGCTTAACGGCAAAAAAATGGAGCCTGTCGCCCTTCTTACAAAGTTGAACGAGCTTGGCGGAAAACACGGCATAGGATTTGTTGACATGGTTGAAAACAGGCTTGTGGGCATTAAATCCAGGGGAGTTTATGAAACGCCCGGAGGCACGCTTCTGCTGGCCGCCCATAAAGAACTGGAAGAAATCACGCTGGACAGGGACACCGCGCATTATAAACAGCAGATGGAACTGAAGTTTACTGAACTGATATATAACGGAATGTGGTTCGCGCCTTTAAGGGAAGCCATTTCCGCGTTTATTGACAAGACGCAGGAAACGGTGACAGGCGACGTTAAACTGAAATTGTATAAAGGTCACGTAATACCCGCGGGAAAAACATCGCCCAACAGTTTGTATTCAATGGCTTACGCGACATTTGAGGAAGATGAAGTATATTCGCAGAAGGACGCCAAAGGTTTTATCAACCTTTACGGGCTGCAGCTTAAGATTTTCAACCAGGTAAACAGGAAGAAAAAATAAACATAATTTACAAAGGTGAAAAATGGCGAAGACATGGCAGGGCAGGTTTAAAAAACAGATAGATCCGGAAGCGGATAAATTCAATGCTTCAGTGTCATTTGATAAAAGGCTTTTTAAACACGATGTGGCCGCGGGAATTGCGCACGCGGGCGCCCTTTCACGCGCGGGTATAATTACCGCGGCAGAGGGGAAAAAGATAACATCAGGCCTTAAAAAACTGCTTGCCATGGAGAGCCGCATTGATTTTTCAAAATATGAAGATGTGCATTCCGCGGTGGAAATGGAATTAACCGCCCTTATCGGCGATGCCGGCAAAAAACTTCACACCGGCCGCAGCAGGAATGACCTTGTGGCCACGGATACCCGCCTGTACGTTATGGAAGACAGCGCGCTTATAGAAAAAGAATTAAAGCTGTTATTAAAAGCGCTGTTAAAGCTGGCAAAGAAAAACACGCGTAATTTTATAAAGGGCTACACGCACATGCAGCAGGCGCAGTATGTTTCAGCCGCGCACTGGGCAATGGCGTATTTTGAAATGTTCAAACGCGACCTTGCGCTCCTGAGTACTTTCAGGGACAGGGTATCGGTAATGCCGCTGGGTTCCGGCGCGATAGCCGGAAGCAATTTTGCCATTGACCGCGCGTACACTGCAAAGGCGCTTGGTTTTAAAGCCGCGTGTGCAAACAGCATGGACGGCGTTTCTGACAGGGATTTTGCAGCTGATTTCTGTTATTTCTCCGCGCTGTCATCCGTGCATCTTTCACGCATGGCGGAAGAAATTATAATTTACGCGACAACAGAATTTAACCTGATTGACATTGACGACTCTTTCGCGACAGGCAGCAGCCTTATGCCGCAGAAAAAGAACCCCGACATAGCCGAACTTTTAAGGGGCAAGTCAGCCGGTTTTATGGGTAATTTATTATCTGTGCTGGCAATGATGAAAGGGCTTCCGCTTACTTATAATAAGGATATGCAGGAAGATAAAGAAACCCTTTTCAGGTCATTGGACGGCATAAAGTCGTGCCTGCACATAGCGGCAAGGCTTATTGACAACATAGCGTTTAAAAAAGACAATAATGAAAATACTTTTATGTATTCGGTTGACGTGGCGGATTACCTTGTGGAAAAGGGCGTGCCTTTCCGTGACGCGCATGAAATTACGGGGAAACTTGTGGGATACTGCGTGGAAAATGGAAAACAGTTCACGCAGCTTTCAAAGGCGGAACTTGCTTCTATTTCGCCCAAACTTGACGCGGGCATGATAGCGTCGTTAAACCCGGAAAAATCCGCCAATATGAAAAAAACTGCGGGTTCGCCTTCTGTTAAAAGCGTTGAAAAACAGATTGCGGACGCGGAAAGGTTTATTAAATAAATGAAGGCTTCACAGCACGCCATTGTGGCGGTGCCTACAAGCATAAGTTTGTGGGTGCTGACAGGATATAATATCTGGTATCTGTTAATGTCCCTTTTTCTGGGGTTTCTGATAGACGTGGACCATGTCTGGGACTATGTCAGGGAAGAAAGAAAATTTGACTTCAAGCATATGTTTATCAAATCATACACAGGCGATTTTAAAAAACTGCATATAGTATTTCACTGCCTGGAATACGTCCCTATTGCCTGGATAATAGGGCTTATTATCGGCGGCGAAGCTGTAACTTTTGCCGCTGTGTTCACGATAGCGTACCTGTCGCACATGATACCGGATTTACTTTCAAATAACGTGCACCCTTTGGGTTATTTTTTTATTTTCAGGGCAATGAAAAAATTTGAAATGCGCGAAATATTTCATCAGGAAGACACCTGGGCAAAGAAATAAAAGTAAGATTCTATATATGATTTTGGAGGGTTGATTAATGGGACTTTTGCTTATGCTTCTTGCTGCCGTGATTTTTATAACCGCCTACCATACTTATGGAAGGTGGATAGCGCGCAAATTTAAAATTGATTTTAATAAAAAAACGCCTGCTCATGAACACCGCGACGGCGTTGATTTTGAACCGGCAAAAAGGTACGTGCTTTTAGGCCACCACTTCGCGTCAATCGCGGGTGTGGGCCCGATAGTGGGGCCTATTGCGGGAGCCATGTTCGGCTGGCTGCCGGTTTTTTTATGGATAATTATCGGCAATATCTTTATGGGGGCTGTTCACGACTTTGCTTCGCTTGTGGTGTCGGTCAGAAACGGCGGCAAGTCCATCGGCGGCCTTATGGAAGAATATCTTGGCAAAGCAGGCAAAAGGGTTTTTCTTGTTTTTACCTGGCTTGCGCTTATTCTTATAATTGCGGTTTTTACAATTGTCGTGGCCAACACGTTTACAGCCTATCCGCAGGTGGCAACAGCTTCCGGTACATTCATGATAACCGCCGTGCTGTTTGGCTACGCGGTATATGTTAAGAAAGCGCCTTTATTTATTTCCACGGTAATAGGAGTGGCGCTTCTGCTTGCAGGTATAGCGGTCGGAGGGGTGTTTCCGGCAAAGTTCGGTTATACTGTCTGGGTAATAGTGCTGCTGGCGTATATTTTTATTGCTTCTGTTACCCCTGTGTGGATACTTCTGCAGCCAAGGGATTACCTTAATTCATTCCTTCTTTATATGATTATACTTGCCGGTTTTATCGGAGTCATAGCGTACAGGCCGGATATATCTCTTCCGGCGTTTACAGGATTCAACGTCAAAAACACGGGCTACCTGTTCCCGATACTTTTTGTAACCGTGGCCTGCGGCGCCATTTCCGGTTTTCATTCCATTGTGGCTTCGGGCACGGTATCCAAACAGCTTGATACAAAAAAAGATATGCAGTTTGTGGGATACGGCGGGATGCTGCTGGAAGGCATGCTGGCGGTAATTGCGCTTATCACCGCCGCAATGCTGACACAGCAGAACTATATGTTGTCTTTGTCCGTGGGCAAACCCGAAGAAATATTTATTAAAGGGATAGCCGCTTTTACAGTTAAACTTGGAATTCCTTTTGAAGCCGGGGTTTCTTTTTGCGCGCTTGTAATCAGCGCGTTCGCGTTAACCACGCTTGACACCGCTGCAAGGCTTGGCAGGTACACTTTTCAGGAACTTTTTGAAGTGAAAAAAACCAATAATCCCGTATTCGGAAATATGTATGTGGCTACAATAATTACAGTAGGGGTTGCCGCGTTGTTTGCTTTTAACAAAAGCGGCACAATGGCAATCTGGCCGGTGTTTGGGTCAGCCAATCAGCTTCTGGCGTGCCTTGCGCTTCTTGCCGTGACCGCGTACTTTGCCAAGAGAAAAGAAAACAATCTGTTTGTAAAGATACCGGCGTTATTTATGTTTCTTGTAACGGTATCCGCTATAGCATTTTTAATGGCCAAAAATTTTGCGGCAAAGAATTATCTGCTTGCCGTGCTGGCGCTGCTGCTTCTGGGCACCGCGCTTTATGTGGTTAAACTGGCAAGGGATAAAAAGGTGATATAGTTGGCGAAAAATAACGAATTTGAAAAACTTAAAGGCATTATGCGTGCCCTGCGCGCGCCGGACGGCTGTCCGTGGGATAAAAAACAGACGCATAAATCCCTGCTTCCATATGTGATAGAAGAAGCGTATGAGGTCATTGATTCCGTAAATAAAAAAAATGACAATGAGCTTAAAGAAGAGCTTGGCGATTTGCTGCTGCAGGTGGTGTTTCACGCGCAGATAGCAAAAGACAGGGGAAAGTTTGATATTGATGACGTGATAAAAGGCATTAATCACAAACTTATATCACGGCACCCGCACGTGTTCGGGGATAAAAAGGGGATTAATACCGGAAAACAGGTTAAGGATTTCTGGGAAGCCCAAAAGAAAAAAACAAAAAAGCGCAAATCCGTCCTTGAAGGCGTGCCAAAGGGAATGCCCGCCCTTCTGCGCAGCAGAAGGCTTATAAGCAAGGCGGTTACAACCGGATTTAAATGGAAAGACGCGGCAGGCGTTTTTAGAAAGGTGGAAGAAGAAGCCCGGGAAGTTAAAAAAGAGATAGTATCAAAGAACAAAAAACTTCTGGCAGAAGAGCTTGGCGACCTTATGTTTGTAACCGCGGCGCTTGCGTATTACAGCGGGATAAATCCGGAAGAGGCGCTTCACAGGGCAAATGATAAATTTATAAAAAGGTTCGGAAAAATAGAGGGTAAACTGCATAAGAAAATAACAGAGAAAGAGATGCTTAAATTATGGAATACAACAAAGAAAAGGAAAAATAATGGTAAATAACAAAAACAGAAGGCACGTAAAATGGCTTTATGACGAACTGCCAAAGCTGGAAGCTGATAAAGTTGTAACCGGGGCGGTATCCGAGAAAATAAGAAATTATTACGGCAGCCTTGTTGATAAGAACGCGGTGCATCCTGTGCTTGCAATATTTTATGTTATGGGTTCGGTGCTGATTGGGCTGGGCATAATACTGTTAATTGGATATAACTGGGACAATATACCAAGGCTGTTTAAGGTTATAACGTCATTATTGCCTGTTACAATCGGAATGGGCGCGGGGTATTTTACATATAAGAAAGGCATGGGAAAATCATGGAAAGAAGGCGTTGCTGTATTCTGGTTTTTATCAATAGGCGCGACAATTGCCCTGATTTCACAGACGTACAACATACACGGTGAAATTGCGGATTTTTTCCTTATTTGGCTTATTCTGGGATTTCCCGTAATTTATGTTTTGAAAAGCCCTATGGCTTATTTTTTATATATGGCAGGCGCTGTTACCTGGGCTTCCATTGTTCAGATAGACGGAGGTTTTGCCACCGCCTTCTGGCTGTTCATCGCGGCGGCAATGCCTTTTTACATTAAGCTGTTTATTGAAGACAGGTATTCGCCTGTGGTCATAAGAACTTCTTTTATCACAGCGGCGGCTTTCACGTCAGCTGTGGGGCTTACGCTTGAAAAGTGCGTGCCGGGGCTTTGGATGATAATTTACTCATCGTTATTCTGTTTTATTTACATGTTAAGCGCGCGGCTGTATGATGACAATGAACCGGCAATTAAAAAACCGTATAACTGGTTTTCCGCCGTTGGAATAGCGGTACTTATGCTGCTTTTGTCTTATGACTGGGCGTGGGATTCCATAGGCTGGAATCATTACAGGCACGGCGGTAATTTTTACGAGCAGGCCGCTGTTTTTGACTACCTGCTGACTGTTGTCCTGCCGGCTTGTGCCGTGTATATGATGGTGGATGTAATAAAATCAAAAAAGAAAATGATACTTGATTATGGCGCGTCTTTTGTGATTGTCATTGCGTGTTATATATTTGTGGCGCTTGCGGGTAAAGTGCTTGGCGATACAGCGGTGGCTGCCGCGCTGTTTTTTATAAATATATATATAGTGTATTTAAGCGCGGTTACGATAAAATTTGGAATAGAAAACAGGCATATGATGACGGTAAATTCCGGGATGTTTTTGTTTGGAATTCTTGTGCTTTTAAGGTTTCTTGATATGGATTTAAGCCTTCTGATAAGGGGCGTTGCTTTTATTATCATGGGTGTTGTTTTTCTTGTTTCCAATTATTATATAAGCAGAAGGATATCAGCTGATGAAAAAAGATAAACCTTTTTATATCCTGATTTTTAAAGGGGTTTTAATTATTCTGCTGGCAGGGCAGGCGGCTTTTCCGGTTTATACAATAATTAAAAGCGAACTTGCCCTTAATTCCGGTGCCGAGTATAAATTCCTTGTGCGGCCGGCTGACCCTTATGACCCGTTCAGGGGCAGGTTTGTGACTTTAATGTTTGAAAACAGCACGGCAAAAGCGTTTGCGGTATTAAAATATAACGAAATGGCTGATGGCGTGCTTTTTGTTGACAAGGACGGGTTTTCTTATGTAAGTGAACTTTATAAGCATAAAACCGTAAAATCCTCTGACGCGGTTGTTACCGTAAGGATTACCGGGAAAATTTCAAAAAATGCGGAAACCAGGTTTGAGTATTTAAATAATAAACTGTTTATGAACGAGAAAATTGCCCCGGCTGTGGACAGGGCTATGCGGGCTTATAACGGGAAAATTTATGTTAAAGCTTCCGTAAAAAACGGCGATATGATATTAAAGAATCTTTATTTTGACGGCGTTGAAGCTTCAGAGTATGTGAAAAAAGAAGTCAAATAACACCTTATATTATTGACTTTTATTATATAATTGTGTAACTTGTTAACTTAGCGTTAAGATGTGGAAAGGTGGCCGAGTGGCCGATGGCAGCTGACTGCTAATCAGTTGGTCCGGGTAACCGGGCCCGGGGGTTCGAATCCCCCCCTTTCCGCCATTGATTTCAAGACTGCGTTTGATGGCACCAAATTAAGTGTAATATGCGGCAACGGGATTCGAAGCGAACTGCCGCCAAAAAAACATTTAATAACTGTTTTTTTGGAAAAGTCCGGCATTTTGAAAGATATCACAGTTGGTATTCGGAGGACTAGTCTAATGGTAAGGCATCTGACTTGAAATCAGACGGGTGAAAGCCCTTGGGGGTTCGAGTCCCTCGTCCTCCGCCATATAAATAAAAAAGCCACAGGTTTTTTACCCTGTGGCTTTTTTATTTTAGGCAGAGGGACTCGAACCATATTTGTTGACAAGGATTTTATGCAGTATAATGTATTTAAAAGAAAGGGGACTGAGAATGAAATGTAATTTATGTGAAAAAGAGATTGATAATTATACCAAGCAGTTTCATCAGTTTGCCGTTGATGAAAAACACACCTATGATATATGCGGTGACTGTATAGATAAATTCATCAAATGGCAGGGAGAAAAGTATTCTGTCCTGTTTCCGACAAGGGCGATGAAAAAAAGGTTTAAAAAATAGTAATCAGGGGATAGTGTTTTTAATGCTTATGTCACAAATTGTTTGACACAACACCGCTAATATATTACAATAATGGTGATATATAAAAATAAGGAGGGTAATTATGAATAAGACAGCGGTTTTAGCATTATCATTAGTTTTAACAGTTCTTTTTTCGGCAAGTGTTTTGGCGCATTGTGACACTGTTGAAGGCCCGCTGATAAAGGAGGCAAAAGCTGCATTTGAGAAAAAAGATGTAACACCGGTTCTTAAGTGGGTTAAAAAAAATGATGAAAAGGAGATAAAATTAATATTTGCGGAAGCTCAAAAAGCCGCTGCTGCCGGCGCGAAGGAAATTGCAGAAAAGTATTTTCTTGAAAACCTTGTCCGTGTGCACAGGGTGGGTGAAGGCGCTTCATATACCGGTATAAAACCTGAAGGTACAAAAATTGATGCGGCAGTATTAATGGGGGACAAAGCGCTGGAAAAAGGTTCTGTCAAAGAACTGACGGACAAACTTACAGAACATATAACTGCCGAAGTAAACAAAAGGTTTGAAAATGCAGTGGCACTCCGCAAAACCGCTGATAAAAGCCCGGAACAGGGACGTAAATACATTGAAGCGTATATCAGCTACATACATCTTGTGGAAAATCTGCACGGCCTTATTAAATCTGAAAGCGAATCGGGGCATAAACATTAAATTATTGTATTTTTATAATGCCATACCCGGGGCCGGTTATTGCATAAAGAGAGCGTAACCGGCCCTTGTCTGTTAATAAATAACGGATTTGACAAATAATATTTTATAATATATATTTATAATATAAAATATTATAAAGGAGGCTTCTATGAAAAAGGTAAAAGCGTTAAGCATAACAATACCCGGGGAGCTTACGGAAAAACTGCATAAAATAAGCAAAGCGGAAAATAAAAGCGTAAGTTTTGTAATAAGCGAAGCGGTTATGTCGTATTGCGGCAAAAAAGAGCTTGAAGAAGCGCGCGCGGAGTTTTCGGAAAGGGCAAGAAAAATGGGTGTTGTAAGCGAAGAGGATATTGACAGGGTTATTCATGAATACAGGCAGGAACGTAAAAGTGCAAAGAATCACCGTTGATACAAACATACTTATATCAGCTTTTGTTTATCCAGGTACAACTGTAATTAAAATTTTTGATTACATATTTGACGGCAGAATAAGACTTGGCCTGTCTGATGAAATTTTAAGGGAATTTACAGGCGTATGCGTCAGAAAATTTGATTACGAAGCTGAAACCGCGGTGAAGTACGCGGATTTAATACGCCGGCATTGTGTTATTGTATATCTAAAACAGAAGTTGAATATCATAAAAGATGAGCCTGATAACAGGATACTTGAATGCGCGGAAGAATTTAAAGCCGATTTTATAATTTCCGGTGACAAGCATATACTGGACGTTAAAAAGTTTAAAGGAATCAAAATGTTAAAACCGGCTGACTATATAAAAATACTTTAACAATATTTAAAATTCAAAAGAATTTCAGGAGGCAATAATGCAGGATCCTAAAACACATCTTGACAGAAATGAAACCCTGCGCAGTATAAGGGACAGAAGAAGCATACGCACGTTTGCTGACAGGCAGGTCAGCGACGATGACCTGCTGGCGATACTTCACGCGGCCCACCAGGCGCCGTCCGCCCATAATCAGCAGCCGTGGAAGTTTATTGTCTTAAAAGATAAGGCAAAAAACGACCTTGCGGCAATGGTAAGCGAACGTTCGTCAAATTTCCCAAAGCCCTCTGCCGCGCTTTTAAGGATGGCTTCCCGCAGCATTATTAACGCTCCGGTTGTCGTGGCTGTAATGAATACCGGCGAGCTTATTGAAAGGGGAACCGAACTTTTTAAGATGGATAAAGAAATTGCGCATGATTTTTTCAGGATAATGGAAGTTCAAAGCTCCGCAGCAAGCGTGCAGAATATGCTCTTAGCCGCAACCTCGCTGGGGCTTGGCACTGTATGGCTTGGAGTGCTTGCGTTAATGCAGAAGGAAGTGCTTGGATTTTTCGGCGAGCCCGAAGGCGAATTTGTGGCAATTGTCCCCATCGGCTATCCGGTTAAACCCGGTGTTCAGCCCGCCAAACACGCGCTTGATATGGTGGTAAAGTACCTGTAATTTCAGTAAAGAGGAAACGGTTTATATAAAATAAAAAAAGCCCCTGCCTTTTGGCAGGGGCTTTTTGCATTATAAATTCCGGCTTATTCGTCCCAGCCGATTAAAATACCGACTGCTATCGTTACATACCCCCCGATAATAAGAAAGGGCGCGACAGCACCGGCCCAGTTGCTGGCATCCGGATTCACAAGCGATAAAATATAGTATCCAAGCACAAGCACGGCAAGGGCCGCGCCTATCACATAAAGCCCTGTCTTTTTTTTGCCCTTTGTTTCCTTTTTTATTTCGTCAGCCATTTTATCCCTCCGTAAACCTTATTTTGTTATCTTTTCAATTCCGCCCATATACGGCCTTAAAACTTCAGGCACAATTACTTCCATGTTTTCCGTCTGGTACGCTTCAAGTATGGCAGGCAATAATCTTGAAGTGGCAAGGCCGGAGCCGTTTAATGTATGCACGTGGCGCGTCTTGTTTTCTTTGTCCTTAAAGCGTATTTTTGCCCTGCGCGCCTGGTAGTCGGTAAAACAGCTGCAGGAAGAAGTTTCCCAGTAACGGGCAGCGCCTTCGTGCCATACTTCAATATCATATGTCTTGGCCGAAGAAAAGGTCATATCTCCGGTGCAGAGCAGCATTACTCTGTAATGCAGGTTAAGTTTCTGCAGTATGCTTTCCGCGTCCTTTAAAAGTTTTTCAAGTTCGTCAAAAGATGATTCCGGCGTGGTAAACTTTACCAGCTCCACCTTGTTAAACTGATGCATGCGCACTATGCCTTTCATATCCTTGCCGTAGCTGCCCGCTTCTTTCCTGAAACACGGGGTATAAGCGGCGTAGCATACAGGAAGGTTTTTTTCCGGCAGTATTTCATCCCTGTGAAAATTGGTGACAGGCACTTCGGCCGTGGGCACAAGGAAATAAGACGGTTCTGTCAGTTTAAAGGAATCTTCCTCAAATTTTGGAAGCTGGCCCGTGCCGGTCATGGATTCGCGGTTGACAAGTATGGGCGGGAATAATTCCGTATACCCGTTTTCGCCTGTCTGTACATCAAGCATAAAATTTATAAGCGCGCGTTCAAGCCTGGCGCCCGCGCCTTTGTAAAAAACAAACCTTGCGCCCGTGACTTTTGCGGCGCGTTCCGGATCCAGTATTCCAAGGTGTTCGGCTATTTCCCAGTGGGTCTTAGGCTTAAAAGAAAAACCTTTTTTTGCGCCCCATTCAGATGTTTTGACGTTTGCTTCGGCGTCAGCGCCTGAAGGCACTGATTCATCCGGCATATTGGGTATGTATAAAAGCTTAATATTCAGCTCTTCATCAAGTTTTGCAAGATCCGCGTCCAGTGATTTTACCTTTTCCGAAGCTGCTTTCATTTCGGCCAGCAGCGCTGACGCGTCTTTTCCCTCTTTTTTTAATTTTGCTATTTCAGGGTTCTTTTTGTTGTTTTCGGCTTTTAACGATTCCACCGTTCCTATTATATCGCGGCGTTTTAAATCAACTGCCAGCACTTCGTCTATAGATTCAGGTTTTACCCCTTTTTTTGCAAGGGAAGCCTTTACCGCATCCGGATTTTCACGTATTAACTTAATATCAAGCATATCACACTCCGTCTATTATAGTAGGATTGTTAAACAGGGTATATTATAAAGGAAAGACGGATTTTTTCAAGAAAATAGTATGAAGGGCGGAGGGTCGGAAGGTCAGAAGATTGGAAGGTCGGAATAATAACGCTATTTGTGGAGCTTAACCTAAGTTTTTAAGGTTTTATGCTGACCATCTGAACATCCGACCTTCTAATCTTCCAACATATTTTTCATTGACTTTCCCTGTGCCGGGAGTAACATTATAATATTATGGAAACAAAACCGGTTCAATTATCAGAAAAACAGAGCACAGGCGAAGAAATAGCAAACAGCATAATACACGGCATAGGCGCTGTATTAAGCATAGCCGGCCTTGTAATGATAATTGTTATTGCTTCAAAAAAGGGCGGGGCTTTAAGAATCACCACGCTTTCCATATATGGCGCAAGCATGATAATTATGTTTCTTATGTCAACAATGTCACACGGCCTTGTACCTGTTAAGGCAAAAAACGTTTTTGAAATACTTGACCATTCATCTGTTTATACCCTTATAGCCGGAACTTATACTCCCATATGTCTTATTCTTGTGGGAGGCGCATGGGGCTGGACATTTTTCGGGATTGCGTGGGGGCTGGCAATACTTGGCATAATATTTAAAGTTTTTTTTACCGGAAGATATATTAAACTGTCGTCGGCTATTTATGTGGTAATGGGCTGGCTTGTGTTGGCCGCGATATGGCCGGTTATAAAAATAGTGCCTAAAGAGTTCCTGTTATGGCTGTTAGCGGGCGGGCTGCTGTATACTTTTGGCGTGATATTTTATGTGTGGCGAAGGATTAAATTTCACCACGCCATATGGCATTTGTTTGTGCTTGGTGCTGCTGTGTGCCACTTTTTTGCCCTGCTTTTATTTGTTGCTTAATTTTAAATGTCAGGAGGAATGTCATGGCAATAATGGATATTTCAATTGTTCCAATAGGAACCAATAAAACGTCGGTAAGCGAGTATCTGGTAAAGGCGATAAAGATACTTCAGGAAAACGGGGTAAAATACCATATCTGCCCCATGGGGACGGTTGTTGAAGCTGACGTTAAAGACCTTTATGAATACGCGCGCACCATGCACGAAGAGGTTTTTTCGGATATTGACGTGCAGAGGGTTGTGGTGACAATAAAAATAGACGACAGGCGCGATATTCACGGTGTGACTATGGAGAAAAAAGTAAAATCGCTTGGCGACAAGGTAAGATACAAAAAATAAAAAGCAGCGGGGGAAAAATGAAGTATATATTCGGACCGGTGGCTTCAAGAAGGCTTGGCCTGTCTCTTGGCGTTGACCTGCTTGGAAAGAAGCACTGCAACTTAAACTGCGTATATTGCGAGCTTGGCAGGACAGAAGGGGCTTCGCTTTCAAATCAGCGCGGGTTATTTGTAAAAACAGAGGATGTGGCGGCGGAGCTGGAAGCGTATTTTAAAAACGGCGGCAAAGCTGATGTGGTGACGTTTTCCGGCGCCGGAGAGCCGACGCTTGCCCTTAACTTAAAAGAAATGATAGAAAAAGCCAAAAAGATATCGCCGTGTAAAGTGGCTGTGCTGACAAACGGGGTGCTTTTATACCTTCCGGAAGTAAGGGATGCGCTGTCCGGAGCGGATATTGTGGTGCCTTCATTTGACGCCGCCACAAAAAATACTTTTCTGAAGGTTAACAGGCCGGCAGCGGGGGTAAGTTTTGAAACAATGCTGCACGGGCTTAAGGAATTTTGTTTCAGTTTTAAGGGCAGGATATTTCTGGAAATACTTCTTGTTGAAGGCATTAACGACAGCCTGCAGGAGCTCTTTGAAATGCGCAGGTTTATCAATGAGCTTGATAACATAGAAAAAATTCAGTTAAATACGGTGGCGCGCGCAGGCGCGGAAGAATACGCCAAACCCGTTGACTCGGACGCGGCAAAACGCGCGTGCCTGATACTTGGCCCCAAAGCGGAAGCTGTCTCCGGTTATTCCGGCGCCAGGATAGAAGCGCAGGAACAGGAGTTAAAAAGCATTATTTATGAAAGCACAAGGCTAAGGCCCGTATCCGCGCAGGAGGCAAGCCTTATGCTGAACGTAAGCGAAGCCGAAGCGCAGGAACTTTTATGGGAACTTGAATATGACGGCGTTGTGGAAAAGACTGTAAGGGACGGAAAGGAATTTTTCCTGGGCAAACAGGGCTGAATATGAGCGCCTGTACACGTCCCGGAGCAATAATATGAAAACATATCCCGAATGCCTGCCGTGCCTGTTAAGGCAGGCCATACAGGCATCGCGCCTTGCCGGTGCTGATGAAGCAAAAGTAATGAAGGCCGCAGCCCTTGCCGAAGAGTTTTTAAAAAACGTTGATATAAATAATAATCCCCCGCACATAAGCCGCAACATGCACAGGATAATAAGGGCAGAGCTGGGCAACCCCGACCCTTACCTTGATATTAAAGAAAAATACAACCACATCGCCATGTCCATGTTTGATTCAATGAAATTAAGGGTTGCCAAATCCGATGACCCGCTTTTAACCGCGATAAGGGCGGCTATTGCCGGCAATGTTATTGATTTTGGCGCGCAGCTTGAATTTGACCTTGAAGCGGACCTTAATGATGTAATGACAAAGCAGTTTGCGGTTCTGGATTACGCCGCGTTTAAGGAAGCGCTGTCCGCGAATAAGGAAGTTTTATACCTTGGCGACAATACCGGGGAAACCGTGTTTGACAGGATACTGATTGAGGAAATAAAGCGCATTTACGGCACAAAGATAACTTATGTAATAAAAGAAAGCCCTATTCTGAATGACGCGCTTTTTCATGACGCGGTGTTTGCGGGTATTGATAAAACCGCGGATGTAATCTCTTCCGGCGCGGATTCCCCGGGAATTGTCCTTGAATACGCTTCGGATGATTTTAAAAGGCGTTTCTATTCCGCGGGGATGATAATAAGCAAAGGGCAGGGTAATTTTGAATCGCTTTACGGAGAGCCCGTACCCGCGTTCTATCTGCTTAAACTTAAATGCGATGTTGTGGCCAAGCACACAGGATTACCGCTTGGCGGGATTGTACTTTTGAAAGGATGAGGGACAGAGGGACGGAAGGTCAGAGGGACAGAGGGTTAAACCGACCATCCGTATATTTGTTTCTGCCTTTTTCGTTTTTAGCCGACCATACGTGCCTTCCCCTAACACTTACGCTCGTAAACTCGCGTAAGCCCGGGGATTTTCGCTTCGCAGGCTCGCTCCAACCGTCCCTCATGTTTCAGATTTTTATCTATTGATAATTATCATCCTATAAGTATAATGGTTGCCAGGGAAGCAATAAAAGAAAGAGGTGGCATATGTTTCTTGGATTCACGGGACCTAACGCGTCAGGCAAGGGCGAGGCGATAAAATATCTTGTTGAACAAAAAAAATTCACCGCATCTTCATTATCCGACATTCTGCGGGATGAAGCAAAGGCAAGGGGTAAAGAGCCGGTCAGGGATAATCTTATAATAATAGGAAATGAATTAAGGCAGAATGAAGGCGCCGCGGTGCTTGCGGCAAGGACAATAAAGAAAATAAAAAATTCTCCTCAGGCGGTTATTGACAGCATAAGAAACGTCTATGAGATTGAAGAATTAAGAAAAAACCTTCCGGGTTTTAAGCTTATCGGAATCAGCGCCGACGTAAAAACGCGTTTTGAAAGGTCGCTTAAACGCGCCCGCCCGGGAGACGCGGCCACGCTTGAAGAATTCATAAAAAAAGAGGAAAAAGAGAATACAGCCGATGAAAAGTCGCAGCAGCTTTCCCGCTGTTATGATATGGCGGATATAAAAATTGACAATTCCGGCACATTTGAACAGCTTACAGGGAAGCTGGATTCCATACTTAAGGAACTGGAGTATAAGCCGTATTCGCGCCCTTCCTGGGATGAATATTTTATGAAGATGGCTTATCTTGTCGCGGAACGTTCCACCTGCCTGCGCCACCATGTGGGAGCGGTAATTGTAAAAAATAATTACGTTGTTTCCACCGGTTATAACGGGGCGGCGGCGGGGGTAAAGGACTGCACAGAACTTGGCTGCCTGCGCGACCAGATGGGCATAGCATCAGGCACGCGCCATGAAATATGCCGCGCCATTCATGCCGAACAAAACGCCATCATACAGGCCGCGCTTCACGGCGGCGGAACCCAGGGTGCCACTGTGTACTGCACGCACTCTCCGTGCATTATCTGCGCCAAGATGGTGGTAAACGCAAAAATTAAAAGGTTCGTGACCGCAAACCATTATCCTGACAAAAGTTATCAGGACCTTTTTGCCGAAGCCGGAGTTGAATTCTGCGTGGTAAAAAGGCCGGAGCTCACGATATCCGTGCTTGATTAATATGAAGCGCGCAATACTCCTATTTTCCCTTATAGCGGCAGCTTTTACGGCTGTTCATGCGTCTAATTTTGACTTCCTGAAGGAATTTTTAGAGGAAGGCGATACACATGTTATTTATGTGGATAAACCGGCAAAAAAACTTTATCTTATGTCATCCGCGCTGGAAGTTCTTCTGACATATGACATCGCGTCAGGTTCGGGCGGCGCTGATAAAGTTTATCAGAAAGACATGTGCACGCCTGCCGGAGAGTACAGGATAACGGAGATTTATTCCATAATGGAGCCGTGGCAGCTGGCGCTTGCCAAAGAGAGGGTTAAAGATGCGGTTTTGAGCGGCGAAGAAAGCGCTGAAGCAAAAGAAAAACTCAGGTCTCTGCAAAAAAAATATATTGAAGGAATGGAAAACCTTAAGGCGCTGAATAAGACATTTTACAGGGCAAAAGACGGTTATACAAGATACGGGACAAATAATGACCTTGGTGATAATTCTTACGGGCCTGTTTTTATGAGGCTGAACTTCCCGACAGCAAAGGATTATAAAAAATATTATAAAGCCGTGAGGGAAGGCCTTGTGCCGAAAAATGAAGATGGCACGTACGCGGAAATTGGCGGCGGAATAGCAATTCACGGCACAAATGACCCGGTGTCAATCGGGCATAACGCTTCGCAGGGCTGCGTAAGGTTAAGGAATTCCGATATCATAGAACTGTCGTGGTATGTTAAGGAAGGGATGAAGGTGGTAATAAGATAACGAGGGACGGAAGGAAGGTCAGAGGGTCGGAAGGTCAGAAGGTCGGAGGGTCGGAAGGTCGGAAGGTTTGGTAGGCGCACCCTTTAGGGTGCGGTTGGAGCGAGCTTGCGAGCGGAAATCCCCGCGCTGAAGCGAGTTTACAAGCGTAAGCAGGCGGGGACAGATCGGCTGAAATAACACCAATATCGTACGGAGGAATGTGAAATGGCAAAAGTCGTAAAACTGTCGGCAAAGGACAAAGAACTGTCAGAGAAGATTCAAACAGTTTTTGATGAAACGGAAAAAGTAATCGTGGGACAGAAACATATGGTCCGTTCGCTTATAACCGGGCTTTTATGCAGGGGCCACATACTGCTTGAAGGCGTACCCGGCCTTGCAAAAACCCTTGCGGTAAAAACGCTTGCGGGCACAATACAGGCTTCGTTCTCCCGCATTCAGTTTACTCCGGATTTGCTGCCGGCGGATCTGACAGGCACAAGGATATACAATATTAAAACAGGCGAGTTTACAGTTTCACAGGGGCCTGTTTTCGCGAACATAATACTGGCTGACGAAATAAACAGGGCCCCTGCCAAAGTGCAGTCCGCCCTTCTGGAAGCCATGCAGGAAAAACAGGTGACAATAGGCGACAAAACTTTTAAGCTTGATGAGCCGTTTGTGGTCATGGCAACACAGAACCCTATAGAAACAGAAGGCACGTACCCGCTTCCCGAAGCGCAGGTTGACAGGTTCCTTATGAAAACCATAATCGGATATCCGACAAAAGAAGAGGAAAAAGAAATTCTTACAAGGATGACATCCGGAACCGAAGTAAAAGCTGAAAGGGTATTAAAGCCGAAAGATATTCTTGAAATGAGGGAAACGGTTGATTCAATTTTTGTGGATGACAGCATAAAGGATTATGTCACTGACATAGTATTTGCCACGCGCAATCCCGAAGAACACAAGCTTAAGCTTTCCCATCTTATAGAATACGGCTGTTCGCCAAGGGCGTCCATAAGCCTTATTCTCTGCGCGAAAGCGTTGGCTTTTATGGACGGCAGGGGTTATGTCTCGCCGGATGACATCAAAGAGTGCGCCTATGACGTATTAAGGCACAGGATAATTCTTTCCTATGAAGCGGAAGCCGAGGAAGTAAAATCAGACGATGTAATAACTCAGATAATAAACAAAATTAAAGTCCCGTAATGAAGTAAAAGGGCCGCCAGATGATTTCAAAAGATATCCTGAAACGAATCAAGAAAATAGAGATAACGGCAAAGCACCTTGTGAACACCGAACTTCAGGGAGAATACCTGTCATCATTCAAGGGCCGCGGCATAGAATTCACCGAAGTGCGTGAATATAATCCGGGTGATGACGTAAGGGTCATTGACTGGAACGTCACCGCAAGGATGAACGCGCCGTATATTAAAACTTTTATAGAAGAACGCGAAATGCAGGTTGTTTTTGCCGCTGACTTAAGCGGTTCTTTAAATTTTGGAACCAGGCAGACCTTAAAAAGCGGCCTTATGCTTGATTTTACCGCGGCTCTTGCGTTTGCCGCCGCGATAAACAGCGACAGGGTCGGGCTGCTTGGATTTACATCTGTTCCTGAAAAATATATCCCGCCTAAAAAAGGAAAAAAACACGTTTTAAGAATCCTGCGCGAGATTGTATATCACGAAAATAAAAACAAAGGCACGGACATCAGCGCGGCCATCATGCACCTTGTGCACGCTCTTAAAAAGAAAAGCACTGTATTCATTGTGTCTGACTTTCTTGATGATAAAGACATATCAGAACCGCTTAAAATATTAAGCCACAGGCACGAAGTGATAGCCGCGGTCCTGCGCGATCCCGCGGAATATGAAGTGCCGGATATGGGGATAGTGCCGTTTTTTGACCCTGAAACGGGGCAGACGCAGTGGGTTGACACTTCCGATACGGCGGGCAAATCCAAGGCATTAAAACTGCAGAGGGCAAAAGATGATAAATTATTCAGGCTTTTCAGAACTTTGGGGGTTGATTACATAAAACTTGAATGCGGAAGGCCGTATCTGAATGAAATAGTTTCTTTTTTCAAAAAGCGCGAGAAGAGGCTTTCAAGATGAGGTTTGAAAATGAAAATTTAATCCCAGCCGCTGCCATTATGGCGGCAATATTCCTGGCGGCGCTTGTTTTAAAACTTATATTCCGCGGAAAAGTGACACATTCAAATATAACGGGCATAAGCGTTAAAAAACCGATAACGCCTTTTTATGTATTTCTGCCTGATATTTTAAAATTAATCGCGGTGCTGCTTTTAATTACGGCGCTTTTAAGGCCGCAGTCGGTTAAAAAAGAGACGGAAGAAATAATCAAAGGTATTGATATCATAACCGTGCTGGATGTTTCCGGAAGCATGCAGGCGGACGACTTAAAGCCCAACAGGCTTGAAGCGGCAAAAAAGGTGATAAATGATTTTGTGTCAGGGTTAAAAAACGACAGGGTGGGTATGGTGGTGTTCGCCGGAAAAAGTTTTACCCAGTGCCCGCTTACGAATGATTATGAAATTATCCGCGCGTTTGTTGAACAGATAGGTTTTGAAACGGTAAAAATAGACGGCACCGCCGTAGGGGAAGCCATATTAAACGGCGTAAACAGGCTTGAAAATTCCGGCGCTTCAAAAGTAATGATAGTAATAACAGACGGGCGCAGCAATAAAGGAATGCCGCCTGATGAAGCGGCAAAGATTGCGGCTTACAAGGGTATAAAAATCTATACAATCGGAATAGGAAAAAAAGGCGGGGCGCAGGCTTATGGTTTTGACATTTACGGGAACCGCCGCCCTTATGTTGACAATTACGGAAGGCCGGTAATGTATGAAGAACCGGACGAAGAATCATTGGGGCGCGTGGCAGGCATAACCGGAGGCAAATATTTCAGGGCGACTGACAATAACGCCCTGCAGAGGATATATGAAACAATAGCGCAGCTTGAAAAGCAGGAAATAAAGGTAAAAAGTTATGAAAAACACGAAGACAAATTTTACGCTTTTTTAATTGCGGGCGTGATTCTGCTTCTTTTGGCGCTGCTGCTTGAAGCGTTAAAATTATTAAGAATTTAACCTCTGTACCGGGAAAAAGGAGAATGTTTTGAACTTTGGAAATGAAAAGGCATTATTAGTCCTGATAGCTGTGGTGCCTATATGCGCTTACCTTGGATACAGGGTATTTAGGATAATGCGCAATATCATGGGTTTTGCCGATAAAAACACGGCAAAAAGCGTACTGACGCCGGCGGATTACAGGCTGGTGGCGTTGAAGTATGTTTTGCTTTTTGCCGGTATGGCGCTTCTTGTTATAGCACTTGCCAGGCCGCAGGGCAAGCCCATACCGTTTGTAAATGAAGCGTCGGGCATTGACATCATGATAGCAATGGACGTTTCTTCCAGTATGGGCGCCGTTGATATGCAGCCAAACAGGATGGAAGTCGTAAAAAAGGGGCTGCATGATTTTATAAACTCCCTTGCGGGCGACAGGGTGGGCATGATGACCTTTGCCGGTGTGGATTTTATACAGTGCCCGCTTACCCTTGATTATGAAACATTAAACCTTATCATTGACGGGCTGTACCCCGGGATGCTGTCAAAAGACGGCACCGCGCTTGACGCTTCAATAAAAAGTTCGGTTGACCGGCTGCAGTCCAAGGGCGGGAAATCCAAAATACTGATACTTATAACCGACGGGGAAAATACCGAAGGCGGCGACCCCATATCGGCCGCCAGATACGCGGCTGAAAAGGGGATAAGGATATATACTGTAGGCGTCGGGACAAAAGAAGGCGGAAAAATACCGGAAGGCCGCGACGCGTGGGGAAGGATTTATTACAAAATTTACAAAGGCAGTGAAGTCATATCCAAACTTGATGACAGCGAGCTAAGGCAGATTGCAGGAATTACCGGGGGGAAATTCTACAGGATAACGGATTCAGGCGCGTTTAGAAAGATAAAAGACGACACGTATCTGATGGAAAAGAACAAAAACAAAAAAGAACAGGTAAAGTACGAGGAAAATTACACGGTATTTTTGCTGTGGGCTTTAATATTTTTTATCTTGTATTATATACTTCCTGTCAGGGCTGATATTTTTAAAATCAAATCCCGGAAAAACAGTCCAATAAAATAACTAAAGTAATAAGATGTCAAAATAACATTTTGGAAATACAGGCCGGTCTCTATGGTATCAAATCACTGCTTTGTTCAAACCTTTCCGTGCTCTCTGATGTGAATACTTCTTTGCAGTATTGGCAAATCCATTCATGTGAATATTTTATATATGTCACTGCAATTTGATCGGTTCTTTTTATTGTTCCTTTATTAAAAGTTGTTTTTACTGCGTCGGTGCGGGCCACGTTTTCACGGCCTTCTTTCCTTTCAAGCTCTTTCCTGTCGCTATAAAGCAACGCTCCGGGTTTGCGGCAGTTAGGGCACCTGCGGCCTTCGTTATAAATTTGTTTTTTAATATAAAATATTATAGCAACCGGCATTATACCAAGGGCGATGTAGATTAATCCTAAAAAAACATAATTCAGCCTAAAAGCATTAAAGGCTCCTATAAAGAATACAACTGTATAAAGCCACATGACTACTTTAAAAAAAGTAATTTTGGGTTTTGCAAGAAAGTAGGAGGTGAAAGCAAGTGCTGTAATTATAAGGATAGCAATATCGGGCATGTTTTTTGTAGGCAGTATCGGCGGCCAGTTAAAGAAAAATAAAACTGAACACATAATGAAAATAACTTTTAAACCAACATTAAATAATTTTACTAAATTATCCTTCATTTATTGCCCCCTTAAATTTTAAGTGGAAATCAAACAAATAAAACTTGTTTTTTCTCCGATTTATAACGTTTGATTTCCCTTGATCTCAATAATATAACAAATGTTTTTCACTTGCAAGTTTTAAATTGATTATTTATGATTGTCTTGTTGTATTTAAAAGCCGGCAGCACAAAGGCCGGACAAATAAAAAGCAATACGGAGGCGATGGCTTGTCACAGGCTCTGCAGGGAATTCACGAAATAATAAAAAAGAAACTTAACCGTTATGATTTTTACGTTTCGGAAATTAAGCTTATAAATTACGGCATGCAGTTTGAAATTTCCAAAGGCCAATGGAAAAGCACGATGAGAGTGTATCAGAAGAAAGACGGCAAGATAAAGATGGACTATTCAGCTCTTAAAGGCGAAAAGGCGGCAGCCGTGATTTCAATTATTGAAGGCAAAAAAATCGCGGAAGAAGGCGCCATAGAGATAAGCTATCCGTATATAGGCACTGACGAATCGGGCAAGGGCGACACTTTCGGGCCTTTGACAGCTGCCGGCGTAAGGCTTGCTGAAAAAGCGGAAAAAGAACTTTTAAAGGCCGGGGTTAAAGACAGCAAGAAAAACACCGATGATATAAACACGGCGCTTGCCGATGTAATAAAAGATGTATGCCGCGGCAATTACAGGGTAATATCCCTTATGCCAAAAGAGTATAACGCGCTTTATGAAAAACATAAAAATATCAATACGCTGCTTGCCGGCAGGCACGCGGAAATTATAAACAAACTTTCAGAAGACGGTGCCTGCGGGCTTGTTATTGTTGACCAGTTCGCGGATGAGTCGCTTGTTAAAGGTAAAATTAAAGATGGCGGTTTTAAACTTATTCATACTGCCGGCGCGGAAAAATACACCGCGGTGGCGGCAGCGTCAATTCTTGCAAGGGCGGCTTATCTTGAAGGCTTAAAGGAGCTTTCGGACAGGTTTAAAATATGCCTTCCAAAGGGAAGTTCCGCTGAAACAGGCAGGGTAATACAGGAACTTAAAAAAAGGGATATGGTTAAAGCTTTAAGTGAAATAGCAAAAATGAATTTTTCAAATGTAAAAAACGCGGGATAATTGCAGCTAAGTGTAAGCCCGGTAAAACATCCACAATGAAACGCCCAGCATTATCACGGCAAGCGCCATGTTGATGTACTTTTTATCAGCTTTGGCGGAAATATGGGAACCGGCATAGCCGCCGGCAAAAACCGCAATTCCAAGAATAGCCACAAGTTTAAGGTTAAGGTTGCCGGTCGCAAAATGCCCCGCTGCCGCCGCGGAAGCGGTAAGCACAATAAGGGCGGAAGATGTGGCGACAGCCACTTTGGAAGGCACGCGGAAAATAAAAGTCATAATCGGCACTTTTGCAAATCCGCCGCCGATTCCAAGCAGGGAAGCAATAAATCCCGCAAGAAAAAATAACGGCACTCCCAGCCAGAGGTTTATAAAATAAGTAATGCCGTTCAGCCTGCTTTCTATGAATCCGAATTTTTTGGGTTTCGGCTGGTTAATTTCTTCGGGAGAAGCAAACATGAAACCCGCGGATAGAAGCATCATTATTCCAAAGAGGATTTCAAGCAGTTTTTCTGAAAACTGAGTTGAATTGATGCTTCCTATCACGGCGCCTGCAACCGCGCATGGGCCCATGAAAAGCACTATTTTCCAGTCGATAAGTTTGTTTGAATGGTATACGGCTGTGGCGGTGACTGACATGATAATCATAATGCAAAGCGAGACTGCCGCGGCTTCGTGAAAAGGCAGGCCTATTTTAAGCAATAGCGGCACATAGAATACGCCGCCGCCAAGGCCAAGCATTGAAAAGATTACGGCAACGCAGAAAAAAAGGATAAATGTAATGCCCACTTATCTGTATCTTCCTGAAAGGCGTTTTATTAAAATTTCAATTAAATTAAAAAACATCTTTGCGGAATCGCGGAGCGGGTTTACTTTTGTTCCGGGCGCGTCAAACCATTCAACCGGACTTTCGCATATTTTGTATTTAAGCATTTTCGCGATGTATAAAAATTCCACGTCAAAACCAAACCCGTCTATTGTCCTTCTTTTTAATATTTCCATCGCGCAATCCCTTTTAAAACTTTTAAAACCGCACTGAGTGTCGTGTATTTTCAGCCCTGTAAGAACCTGCACAAACAGATTAAAGGTCCTGCCCATGAAGTCCCTGTAAAACGGCTGCTTGATTTTCTTGGCGGCGCCGGGTACCGCGCGCGATGCAGCCACGATGTCAAACCCTTCATTGTGAAGTGCAAGAAAAGGCTCCATAAATTCAATGGGAGTGGATAAATCCGCGTCAGAAAAGAAAATGATTTTGCCTTTGGCTTCGGAAAAACCGTGCGCAATGGAATATCCCTTACCGTGGTTTCCCGGATTCTTTACGACAATTGCGCCGTACTGCGATGCTGCCGCGGCAGTTGCGTCCGTGCTTCCGTCATCCACAACCAGCACTTCGGCATCAATACCTGTTTTTGACAGGTAATCTTTAATTTTCTCAAGCGTCTTTGGCAGGCGCTTTTCCTCATTATATGCGGGAATAACAATTGATACTGAAGGCAAAATATTCTCCTTAATTGATATTTGTAAATATAATAATGAAAAGACTGAAAAATGTAAACAGGTATTTGACTCCTGCAAAGGCAGATTTTAGCAGAAACTAAAAATATCCTTGAACGTCAAAATGAAAAATGTATAATATCGGGCAGAGGGGTAAATTTGCGCGGCTATAATCCACTCTGATTTTCAATACTTTAAATGCGTTATTTTTATGAGTGTAACTATTATTTTGAAATACAAAACATAGGGGGAATTCAATGAAAAGAACCATATCTGTATGCCTTGTTTTTCTGCTTTTAATCCCATCATCTTTATTTTCTTTTTTAGACGGCCTTGCCGGGTCTTTAATTGATACTGCCGCTGATAAAGGCATAGAGCAGGCTGAAAACGCAGTTTTTGGCAGCGATAAAGAGATGCCTGATTTAGGCAGGGTAATTGAAGAAAAAGAAGCTGCCCAATATGCAGAACGCCTGCTTGATAAAATGCTTGAAGCAGAAGGTTCGGGGAAGATAAATGGTTCTATCTTTTTAAATGACACAAAATACGTGCAGGGATGGGTGTCATTTCTTACCGGTGAAATTCACATAACAAAAGGCATGCTTAGCGTGATAGAAAACGAAGCAATGCTGGCAGGTTTAATATCCCACGAAATAGGGCATCTTGCGCTTAATCACGCTGAAAGGCGTTCCCAAAATTCCCCTTTAAGCGCGGTTATATCCGCGGGGCTTGATGCCGCTGTTAAGGATGCAAGGCTTAAATCTATTCTTGATAAAAATCAATATGAGATAATTGAAGCGGGATGGGGTCAGGAACTGGAATCAGAAGCGGACAGGTACGGCGCGGAATTGGCTGCAAGTTCCGGCTATGACCCGTACCAATTTGTAAAACTTTTCCGAAAACTTGCGGATTTTGTTGATAAAGATATGTCATACAGAGTCAGAAAGCTGAAAGGCACGCATAAAGCGCTTGATGAAAGGGCTGACAGCTTGGAGAGGTATCTGCAGGAAAAAGGGTACGCAAGCGGCGCGGGAATGACAGAACGGGATAAATATGTAAAAGCTATGGCGGGATTATTTACCGGCACAAGTGTGGAAAATAAGGCGGCTGAAAGAGCGGCGGAAATTTCTGCCAAAGCAGAAAAATACAGGCTTGAAAAAAAGAGAATGCCTCAGGAAGAATTCCTGTCTCTGGTAAGCGAGCTTGTAAAAATTGCTGATGAAAACGGGATAACAAAAGAAGAACTCAGGCAGGCGCTTGCCCCGGCAGATGATGCCGGCGGATTTATGGAAGAGCTTATAGAGGCGGATACAAATCAATGGGGTAATAACACTGTTTTCAGCGGGGTTGTGGATGCTTTAAAGTCTCTGGCACGAATCGGAGTGGGAGCGATACCGGTAGTTGGCGATACCCTTGACCTTTATGAGATATTAACAGGAAAAGATGCTTTTACAGGTAATAAACTGACCGGTTTTGAAAGAACAATGAGCTGCATGGGTGTGCTTGCCGGCAGCGGGTCAATGTGGAGAGAAGCGGGTAAAGGATTAAATGAACAGCTTGTAAAGTACGCGTCAAGGAACACGGACGAAGCAAGAACAGCGCTAAAAACAGCGCTTGTAAATTTTGAAACCGCAGGGGATATTAAAAGAGGTTACGCGGGAAGTTTGAATAAGCGGTTATTAGATGAAAGTAAAAAAATGGAGCCTCCTTACATGAAAGGTACAAGTTATTATGAATTTGAGCTGAATAAGAATAGGGAGTTTTATAGGGCATATTCACAAAATATGGAATCTGACTGGGTGATGGACTTTGATCCCAGGATAATGAGTAGTGAAAAAATAAAAGAATACGCTGCAATGCCTAAAAAACCAAATTCAGTCGCTTTGGTAAAAGTACCAGCCGGTACAAAATTGCGGATGAGTGTCGCCGGGAAAAATAAACTTGGAGAAGGTGGAATAGTTCAATATGAATTATTAGGTTCCGAAGTTAAGTCGTATACCGATAGGGGCATAGAGTTTATTAGGATAGGGGATATAAAATGAGTATTAAAAGTATTAAAGGAGTAAGTTTTCACCGGATATTTAGTAACAAAGAAATTGCTTATGGGAACTTGAAGGCTGATATTCAATTAAAGTCCCCGGACGGTAAATATGTTATTTATACTTATGGCACGAAAGAACCACGCATGGGATATGCTTTTGGTAATTTTTTAGTGGCAGAGATAGAAACATGTGAACCGGTTGTCGTTGGGGAAAAAGCAGGGCTTGTGAACTGGGGTATACGAAACCCCGCTTTGTGGTCTAATAATTCGGAATATTTGGTAATTGATATTTATCCTGCAATAATCAAGTATAACGTTGTATACCGCAGTGGGAAACTGATCTTGGACATGAAACTAAAAAGATACACCATTGTTATGATAGCAGGAGGGTTTTTCTATAATAGTATTAATACTAATTCAGCTGGTAAAGTAATTCTTTTTAAACAAAAAGGTGAAAAACCGGAGCCGGATTTGTATATGCATATTGATAAGGCGGAAACACATATAGACAACCTTAAATGGGCTCCGCTTGAAAAATTCAATGATGCAGTTAAACTTCTTGAAAAAGGGTATTTTGGAAATGTGCTGGGGTATGTGAATGATGAGATAAACATACGGTTTAAAAAAGGCTTCACCCCCTGGCCGTATAAAGACGCGGGGATAAAGTGAGCTTATACAATACTGCCGCGTATATTGACAATAAACGCCGTTAGTTGTAATCTTGAATACGCTTGACTTTTTTGGAAAACGGCAGTATTATATCACCAAAGAAGTGATAAATAACCAGGAGGTAATAATATGAAAGAAAAAGTGAAAGAGGTAATAGAGGATTTAAGGCAGTATCTTCAGGCGGACGGCGGAGACCTTGAACTTGTTGATGTTGATGAAAAGACAGGCATTGTTAAAGTGCGCCTTCAGGGAGCCTGCCACGGCTGCCCCATGTCACAGATGACTTTAAAGCAGGGCGTGGAAGCGCGCCTTAAAGAAGAAGTTCCGGGCGTAACAGAAGTGGTGGCTGTTCCGTAAGGCGCGTTAAATGCAGTCATCCTTTTGTAAATACGAGAATAAAGAAGCGTGCATGCTTTTAAAGGGCAAATGCGACCCCGGCCGCAAAGGGTGCGTCATAAAGCGGGGGTTTGTTATGACGCAAAAGGAAGATGACAAATCACTTGGCACAAAGAAAAAAAGGGTATTTAAGGATATCTGATTACATCCCAAGTATATACCTTATGTGTTCCTTTACTTTTTCCTGCGAATTAAATGACAGGCCAAAATGGCTGCGCATGTTTTCCACGGAAAACATCACGGGGTCTTCTGAATAACCGTAATCAAGCGTCTCTATTTTGCTCTTGCTTTTGCAGTATTTTACCGCCCATTTTGCAATTTGTTCCCAGGACAGGAAATTTCTGCTTAAGCCGTAAAATGTCTCTTTGGTAAGGCCGGATTCAAGTGTTTTCCTGTATAATAACGCAAGGTCGCCGGCCCAGATAAACTGGGTGCCGTCATTTTTAATTACCTGAATAGTCCTGCCGGCGCGGGCGTCAGCGCAAATCTGACGGAACCTGTTGTCAGGCTCCATATCACACCCTTCTGCGGCGGGGTTGCCGAATGTATAGCCGGGCCGTATTACGTTTATTTTAAGTTTGGGGTTGTAATTGGCGTAAGCTGAAACAAACATTTCTACAGCGCCCTTTGTGGCGCCGTAAAAGTCGGTTGGTATAAGGCGGCAGTTTTCGTCAATGTTTTTCCGGTAATATCCGGAAGCTGCGGTGGAAGATGTATATACAATCTTTTTTGCGCCTTTATTTATGGCAAGTTCCAAAAGCCGGACAGACGGCAGGGTTTCGTTTTCAATCATTTCCGGCCCTGTATCGCCCCAGCAAAGCGCGATATGCACAAGCGCGTCAGGTTTTATTAATGCCTTTTTTACAGAGGCAAAATCATTCAGGTTTGCCTTTACTATTTTTATATTTTTAACCTTTGCCAGGGCAGGGGCTTTTTGCGGATTTCTTGCCAGGATAATAACTTCATGGCCTGCTTTGGCAAGCTCCAATGAAGTATAACTTCCTATAAAACCTGTACCGCCCGTTACGTATACGCGCATAAACCCTCCTGAATTATTGACAAATAGGTTAATTATGGTAATATGTTAACACAATCAAAGATGCAAGAGGAAGTTAAAAAATATTTTTTGGAGGGTAGGAATGAAAAAGTTGTTAATTGTTTTAGCTGTAGTTTCACTGCTTGTGGTGAGCTTACCCCCAAAAACTGGACCACTTGAAACTGGAGTGATTAAGTGTTAAAACTACCAGTATCAGGAGGTTTGGACATGAAGAGAAGCAGGTTCACGGAAGCGCAGATTTTTGGGATTTTAAAAGAGGCGGAAGC
>JAKQNO010000041.1 GCA_029565735.1 bacterium | reverse complement strand
AGATAAAAAACGGACGGCTGAATAAAAGATTAAAAGATGGTTTGGAAACCGCTGACGTAATACGTGTATTTAAAGTTGACAGACACTTAAATGGGTGACCCCAGACAGGGCGTTTAAACTGTGTATCTTTTTGTCTTGGGTATTAAATCAACTGCCGCGGGCTGCCGCCTCCGCCATAGCAGCATAATTGCTGCGACGGCCGGTAAAGACCCGCGTCTGCCAAACCGTCCTCTGACAGGCGTAATACAGGTTTGGGACCGGCATCCGCGTCCCTTTATACCGTGTTGTTTGAATTTCTGCCGTTGTAACAGCCGCCAAAATAATATTGACAATATGGGTTTTAAAGTGCATAATTAATGAGGGTCAGTAAAACATAGAGGGAGATTTGAGAGTTGGAGAAACGAAATTATCCGATTGAATATTATTACGAGGATGGCAAGTGCCCGGTTGCGGAATTTATACTGAATGAACTTACGCCGGAACAGCAGGGTGCTGTAAAAAAATATTCGGACCTGCTTGAAGAACGGGGCCTAATCTGCACAGGCCGCAGGTGGAAAAATTAAAAGGCTTCACAAAAATTTGGGAGTTAAGGCCAAGTTACGCCAGGACAGAAGTCAGGATATTATTTACCTGGTTTAACAACAAGCCTGTTTACCTTGAAGGATTTATTGAAAAAGCAGAAGGAAAGAAAACAAGGCGGCATTATGAAAGGGCCGATTTGCGAAGGCTAAAACTAAACGGACAAAAGAGGTAGAATTATGAAAAAAACATTAGGAAAATCAAGAATAGGCACTGATTCTCATATTCACAATGATATTTTTAAGGAGATAATGAAAAATAAAAAAGCAAAGGAATCATTTGATACCGAAAGTATTATGTTTGATTTTATAGAAAAAGTTAAGTCTGAAATGAAGAAAAAACACCTTACAAATTATGCCCTTGCAAAAAGGGCTCAAATTGATCATCAGGTGCTTGCCCGTATCCTGAACGGACAAAAAAACGCCGAACTTGCAACGCTTGCAAAGGTGGCAAACGGGATTGGGGCAAGGCTTAAGATGGATTTTGTATTTAATGACAAATAAAGTTTAAATGTTTATCTGATAATTTCCTGTCTTCAGACTTACAGAGTTTTGGTATATTTATTCAGCGCGCGCCGTAAATTGGTATGTTGCATCCGACCCTCTGACCCTCCGACCTTCCGTCCCTCGGCTCTCATTTTTCCTGCAACGTTTCTCGCTTCGGCGCATTAATATAGTATGGTATAAAACTGTTTTTGCGCGAAAACGCCGGAGATGAAAAATGGAGAAAAAAGCCCTTAAAATATCAATCCTGTCATTATTGGCCCTGTTTTACCTGATGCCCGCCTTTGCCTCTGAAATAAGTGGCAAAATACGCCTTAATTCCGTGGGGTTTAAGCCGGAAATGGCAAAGTTTGCCACTGTTGCGGGAAAGTGCGGCGATTTTACCGTAAAATCCGCGTCGGATAATAAAGCGGTATATAATGGAAAAGCGTCTGCACCGGTTTATGATAAAGAGACCGCGGAAGATTTATGCACCCTTGATTTCTCGGAACTTAAAACCCCCGGTACATATTATATAGAAGCAGGGGCTGCCGGCAGGTCGTGTAATTTTGTAATTTCCGAAAATGTATTTGACTCCTCATTTTATGCTTCTGTCATGGGGATGTACCTGTGGAGATGCGGGACTTCCGTAAGCGCCGCTCATAACGGCAACACTTTTGGTGCTGAAGAGTGCCACACAGATGACGCGTATCTGGATTTTGTGGGCGGCACAGGTAAAAAAGACGGCACAGGAGGCTGGCACGATGCGGGCGATTACGGAAAGTATACGGTTAATGCCGGTATCACAGTGGGGCTTATGCTTAAAGCGTGGGAGCAGTTTGGGGATACTATAAAAAGGGTAAAACTAAACATACCGGAATCGGGCGGCGTAATACCTGATTACCTTGCCGAAATTAAATACGAAACAGACTGGCTTTTAAAAATGCAGGCCGATGACGGCAGTGTTTACCATAAAATTTCAACTTTATCTTTTCCCGGCGCGGTAATGCCGGATAAAGACAGGGCGCGCAGGTATTTTGTCCCGTGGTCCAGCGCGGCTACGGCTGACTTTGCCGCTGTACTTGCTGCCATGGCAAAAAACATAAAGCCGTATGACACGGCAGCGGCAGAAAATTATATTATAGCCGCTGAAAACGCCGCGCGTTTTTTAAAGGCAAATCCCGATAACCATAAGTCTGACCAGAAGGCGTTTTCCACCGGCGCATATGACACAGGCGACAGCGACGACAGGCTGTGGATGTACGCGGAGCTTTGGGACGCGACCGGCAAAAGCGAATATTTAAAAGACTTTGAAAAAGCCGCGGCTGAATATCCCGCCAAGTTTGACACAGACTGGGACTGGCCCAATGTAAAAAATCTGGGCATGCTTACTTACCTGTTTTCCAAACGTGAAGGTAAAAATAATACCCTTGTTGATGACATGAAAAAACAGCTTATCACGTGCGCCGATAGCATAACAAAAACCGCGTCTGAAAATCCCTATGCAAGGACGCTTGGCGCGTCCTATTACTGGGGATGCAACGGCAGCGTGGCAAGGCAGGCTGTAATACTTCAGTGCGCAAATTTAATAAAACAGGACTCCGCTTATTTTAAAACCGCGGCAGACGCTGTGGCGCACATACTTGGAAGAAATTATTACGGCAGGTCTTATGTGACGGGAATAGGAAATAACCCGCCGCAAAATCCGCATGACAGAAGGTCAATGGCTGATAAAAGTAAAAATCCATGGCCGGGCTACCTTGTAGGCGGCGGCCACGACGCCAAAGGGTGGAAGGATGAAGAAGGAAGCTTTACAACAAATGAAATTGCCATTAACTGGAACGCGTCTTTAATTTACGCGCTTGCGGGATTCTTATATGACGGCCCGGAATATACCCCGACAGCCACAATGACCGGCACGCCGCCCACTTTAACCCCGACTTTTACTCCGGTGCCGAAAGACTTAATATATGACGGCGATACCAAAGGCAAAAGGATAAAAGACGGAACAGAAGGGGAACCGCAGGACGTGATGGATTTTAACGGAGGGGTAAAGGGAAAAGCCTTAAGGATGCACTTTTTGGGTAATAATCAGGAGATTCAGAAAATCTGGCGGTTAAAAAAACCCGCGGACCCGCAGGGTTACAACTACATTGAATTTGACGTAAAAACAGTAAAAGGCGCGATGCCTGAACTGTATTTTGGATTAAGCATGGGCGCTTCCGGCGACATGATGCTAAATGTGAATGACTATTCGGAAAAGCCAATATCCGCAAACTGGGGCAAAGCAAGGTTTCCCATAGCGGATATGATGGTAACAGGTGATAAATACATAAGCGAACTTATGTGGATAGGAATAGCGGATAAAGTGACTGTTATACTTCTGGATAATATAAGGTTTATAAATTATACGCCGCCCACGGCCACAATATCACAGACGCATTCTGCCACGCCTGTTGTTTCCGCAACGCCCACATCCACAATCACGCCTACAGGCACAGTCACGCCCTTTGTCACATCCACGCCCACAGAAACAACAACTCCAACGTGCACGGCTTCGCCGACAATAACAGTTACTTTTACGCTAACGCCGGAAACAGGCGTAAAAATAATAATAGATAATTCATCAAACACGGGTTCCAAAAACCTTTTTGGATATATATGGTACACCTATGACGATAAAAGCAATAATGGGACGTCGGAAATATGGCCAAAGCCCGGCAGCAGCTTTGAAAAAAGCGGCAGTGGAAAAGCCAATAAAGGAAAAGCCGCTGTTATGAAAGGAAAGGTCACCACCATGTTCCAGTGGGGCTACATAGGAATGGGCACAAAGCTGGCAGCGGACGGGAAGACAATAAATGTTACAAAGTGCGGCGGCGTGCGTTTCTGGCATAAAGGCGACGGCAAAAAATACAGGGTAAAACTTGTTTCATCGCACCCGGATTTTAAGCAGGGCGACGGGGACAATCACTTAGGCGTTGAATTTGAAACATCCGGCGAATGGCAGCTTTTTGACATGCCTGTTTATGCTTTTGTGAAAGAGCCGTACTGGGGTTCGTTTGTGGAGCCTGACGACGCGCTTTCAATGGTAAAGGAAATACAGTGGCAGACAAGGGAACAGCCTCACCAGAGCATAGAGCTTATGATAGACGGCGTTGAAATCTACGGCTGCGAAAAATAATTTGTTTTGTCCTTTACTGTAGAGCCGCAATATATTGCGGCTGGTTTTAAGCGGTTTAAATTGGCCTATGCAGTGGTAGGCGCGTCCCTTCAGGGCGCGGCAGTTTCTTTGTGTTTTATTGCCGACTCTCCGTGCATCTGACCATCCGACCCTCTGCTTTACAGGGCTTGGGTGTATTTTTTCAGAGCGCGCCGCAAACTGGTGTTCTTGGATCCAAACAATCCTGAAATCTACAGTTGTGTTAATTCATTGGCAATCCGGAACTCCCGTCACACACATGTATGCCGGCGCAGCATTAAACCGCCCCTGCCGCATACATACTGAATTTGCGCGGCACGCACTGAAAAAACACACCCAACCCCTGTGTTTCTTATCTAATCTTCGAATATCGAATCTTCAATTATTTTGCATCCGACCGTCCGTCCCTCTGCTTTACAGGGCTTAGGTATGGCAGTGGTTGGAACGAGCCTGCGAGCGGAAATCCCGCAATGAAGCGAGTTTGCGAGCGTAAGCAGGCGGGATAGACGCGGGTCTTTAATATTGCATCTACATCAAACATCATGCAATATTATCCGCGGTAGTTGGTTTAGTTTTTGTATTGGCAGCCGCGTCCCTTCAGGGCGCGGCAGTTGATTTAATATCTAAGACAAAAAGATCCGCGGGCTGAAGACCCGCGTCTACCAGTTCAAAACCTCCAACCGTCCATCAGTTTACGGCTGCATATATGAAAAAAATTCAAACTTAATTTGTCAGTAATATTTAAAAAGTAAGACGTTTTTAATTTGACTTACATTTCATTATGCAGTATATTTACAGTATCAGGAGGTATTCAATGTATACATGCACAGTGACTTCAAAAGGGCAGATAGTAATACCGGCGCAGATACGAAAGCGGCTTAATATAAAAACAGGTACAAAGCTTGCCATGCAGGATACCGGGATGGAAATTACCATAAGGCCGGTAACGTCCGGTTATCTTGACGCGGTTGCGGGTGTTTTAAAGAGCAAAAAAAACCTTGCGCACGTGCTTCTTGAAGAAAGGGCCGCGGAATATGGCAGGGAAAAGAAAAAATGAGATTTGTGCTGGATTCTTACGCCATGATTTCATTTCTTCAGCGTGAAAAAGGTTTTGAAACAGTAAAAAACGCCATGGAAAAATCCATTCAAAAAGGGATAAAAACCCTGATGACAACTGTCAACTGGGGCGAGGTTTATTACATCATAAAAAGGGAAGAGGGAGCCCTTGTGGCTGATGCAATGGTTGAAATAATGGACACACTTCCGGTTGAACTGCTTCCCGCGGACAGGGAAATTACAAGGAAGGCAGCCGCCCTGAAATCGGAAAAAAAGATGTCTTATGCCGACTGCTTCGCGGCTGCAGCCGCAATAATGAATAAAGCCGTGCTTATTACCGGGGATAAAGAGTTTAAG
>JAKQNO010000037.1 GCA_029565735.1 bacterium | reverse complement strand
TTAAGGCAAATAGCCTCTATTCCAAGCGTTTTCATCATACTTCTGACTTTCTTACGGCCTGCTTTTATCCCATGGCAGTTGTACAATTCTCTGGATATTTTTCTTGCTCCATAGAACGGGCAGTCTGTGTATATTTCATCTATTCTGTTAAGGATCAGCCGGTCCATTTCCTTCATTGGTCTTTTCTGGTAATACAAAGTCGATTTAGATATTCCCAGCAGATTGCACTGCTGCGTTATGCTGTGTTTCTTGTCATAGCGGTCTACCAGAGTCCGCCTTATAGAAGATTCAATTTTTTCAAATTTTTTTTTAGAAAATTTATGTCCATTTCTTTTTCGCCAAGAGCTTTCAAATACTCTTCCTCTTTCTTTTGCCATTCTTGTGCTTCTTTGTCCTGCTTGTTTGTAAATATACCGGTTACATTTTCTAAGAGCTGTTTCTTCCAAGCGCTGACTTGTCCTGGGTGTACCTGATACTTGGACGCTATTTCGTTTATCTTTGCCCCTTCGCGTGCCGCTTCCATTGCCACTTTTGCCTTAAAGACTTCATCGTGTTTTTTTCTCATAGCGGACCTCCTGTGTCCTTAGATTTTACTACAGGAAATCCACCTTAAAAAGTGTTAAAATACAGTCCTAAAAAGCTAAGCCATTATAGGATACCAGTTATTTGTAAGGATCGCGCCTTCATATATTTTTTTTGTATCCTCGTCAAAGCTTGAAATCCATTTATTTAAATTCTGTTCCCCGAAATTAACCTTTACAAATTCCCTTGTTGAAATGACAGCCGTGCCTTTTACTTCCATATTAACCTCCCGTTTATCTTATTAAGCCAAAACTCCCCCGGCTTTCCCCTTACATTATATTGTACCGCGCATATTTTGTAAACTTCCCGCTTAATCCCCGGTTAATTTATCTTCACAAGTTCAAGCTCAAAAGTCAGGTCTTTTCCGGCAAGCGGGTGGTTCGCGTCCAGTTTCACTTCATTGCCGGATACTTCTTTTATTATTACCTGAAAAACCTGGCCTTCGGGGCTCATCATCTGAAGCTGCTGTCCGGCAGCCGGTTCCATTCCCAAAGGAAGATTTTCTTTTCCTATTAAAAACACGGCTTCATCACTGTATTCACCGTACGCTTCCGCGCACGGAATTATAATTATTTTTTTTTCGCCGGCAGACAGCCCGATTACGCCGTTTTCAAAACCCGGAATTACCTGCCCCTGCCCTATTGTAAATTCAAGCGGTTCTCTTCCTTCCGAAGAATCAAATACAACGCCGTCAGCCAGCGTGCCTTTATAATGCACCTTAACTTTATCCCCGTTTTTAACCGTCATTATTACCTCCGCTTTTACTTAATTCCCGCAAGAAAATCCTTTGCTTTTTCAATGTCATCCATTGCCACGATATTTTTTCTTCTTGTAAAAATAATAACCGCGTCATACAAAACTTTCTTTATTCCTTCAAGCCCTATAATAACGGTCATTTTAATATACGGTTTATTATCTTCGGCAAATTCCTTAAACGCGGCCGCGACTTCTTTATTATACATGCTTCCGCTTACATCAAGGAGCCCAAGCACGCTTTCAGGCGGCTGATTTCTTATCAGGGCTTCCGCCTGTTTCATTGTGGCCAGCACCTAATCCTTGTCCGAGTTGGAAAAATCCATCAGTACTATATTTTTGCCCTTATGCGTTATCACTGAACTTGGCATAAAACCTCCCCGTAAATTTTATTTAAGGCTGTTTTGCAAGAAATTCTTTTGCCTCTTCAAGCGTGTTCATCGTAATAAGGTTCTTTCTTTTGGAGAAAAGTATAACCGCGTCATAAAGCACTTTTTTAATTCGGTCAAGGCCTATTACAACCGACATTTTCACATACGGTTTATTACCGGCAACAAATTCTTTAAACGCGGCCGCCACTTCTTTATTATACATACTGTTTCCGCTTGTATCGGTAATTATATAAACACTTTCCGGCGGCTGAGTCCTTATAAGTTCTTCGGCCTGCTTTATCGTGGCAATAATCTCTTCGGTCGTTGCATCCGCAAAATCATTAAAAACAATCCTTTTTCCTTTGTAAGTAATAACAGAACTTCCCGGCATAAAACCTCCCGTATTTATTATTTTAACTATCTTATCACCACGGAGGCTGAATTGTCATTCTGTTTTTTTATGGCTTTTGTGAAATTAATAACTATCCTTATCTTGCGCACTTTACGGCCTGCGAATCATCTTCACCAATGCTTAAACTTATCTCTTCACCGGTGTTTTCACCTATATACTGCTGCGCGGCAGTTATCATAATCGGAAAAAACTTCCTTAGTTCTTTATTACCTCCGGTGTTGGAAATTGAAGTTTTCCACAGCTGTTTAAGTTTTTTGTTATCCTGTTTTATCTTAAGGTGGTAAGCGTCAAGAATTATGTATTTCGGATACGTGGTATAAACATCCGTCCTTTCCTGATACCCGGTGATTCCGTAATCCGGAGTATAAGAAGTGGTTGAAATATACTTCGTGGAGCCGTCCTCTTCCTTTATTATATTGGCTATTGTCGTGGTATCTCCGCCTGTCTGCCCCCATACAGGCGAGGAGTATGAGTAAACGTGCTGCTGGGCCTCGCCCACCCCATAAGACAAATAAACCTCCACATCCGCTTTGTCTATGCTATCCACAGGGGTATAACCCTTCTTTTCAAGCGCGGCAGCCACATAGCAGGCGTATTCCCTGAACTGAAGGTCTCCCGCGTCTATGTTTTTATTGCCCGATACAATAACAAAGTTTTTAGAGCTTAACGCCTGTCTGTCATTTATGGAATCCACATTTACAATGTACCGCCTGGAACACCCGGTAAAAAACAGTAAAAACATAAGAATAAACAGAATAATACACTTTTGAATTTTCATAAATTACCTCCTTTTGTTTATTTGTTTAACTATACCATACGATAAAAAGCCGCGCAAGATTGCTTGACTTGTTAGCACAAATGTGCTAATTTAAGAATAAGCAGAAGCGAATTAAGCAATTAAGCTATAGAGAAGGAATAAGCATAAGCTGTTTAAGCAATTAAGCTATAACGAAGGAATAAGCATAAACGAATTAAGCAATTAAGCTATAGCGAAGAAATAAGCATAAGCGAATTAAGCATTTAAGCTATAGCGAAGAAATAAGCATAAGTGGATTAAGCATTTAAGCTATAGCGAAACCGTTTTTGTATCGCTTATGCTTAATTGCCTATAGCTTACTCCGCTATGTTTTAAGCTTTCGCTTATGCTTAACTGCCTATAGCTTAACACGCTATGTTATAATTTTTCGCTATAGCTTAATTGCCTATAGCTTAATAAGCTATCTTTTACTTAACTGCCTATAGCTTAATCCGCTATGTTTTAAGTTTTCGCTATAGCTTAATTGCTTATAGCTTAATCCGCTATGTTTTGGAGGTTATCATGCACAAAAGCACAAAAAAAGTCCTTGATGTAATCACAGAAAGCGTAAATGCAGGCGCCGCGCCCCCTACCCTAAGGGAGCTTGCGAAAAAAGCCGGGTTTTCCTCAACCTGGCCGGTGCGCTATCACCTGAAAAAACTGGCGGAAGAAGGTTTTATAAAGATGAAAAAAAACCTTTCCCGTTCCATAGAACTTACAGCGCAGCAGGCAGGCATACCCCTTCTTGGAAGGATAAGCGCAGGGCTTCCCATTTACGCCGCGGAAAATGTGGAACGCCACATTCACAGCGTTGTGGATATTTTCGGGGTAAAGGATATGTTTGCCCTGTCCGTTAAAGGCGACAGCATGATAAACGCCGGAATCCTTGACGGCGATATTGTCTTTGTAAGAAAACAGCCGTCCGCGGATGAAGGCGAAATTGTGGCCGCGCTTATAGGCGAAGAAGCCACCGTGAAACGCTTCTACAAATCCAAAGACGGCGTAAAACTTGTCGCCGAAAACCCGAATTACAAACCGATACTGTCAAAAGAAGCCGTTGTTATGGGAAAAGTTGTCGGCGTAATGAGGAAATGCTGATGCCTGCCGAAAAAATAAACGAAAAAATAAAAGCAGGCGTGGTCTTTGGCGCGGCCGGCCCTGTCCCCCGCTGGTTCACCTGGCGTAAAAAAAAGATACTTGTGACATCGGTGAATTATAAGTGGAAAAGCACTGACGGAAAAGCCGTGCTTCTGCACTTTGCGGTAAGCGCGGATTCCGGCAATTACGAAATTTCATTTAACCGGGACTCTATGGAATGGAAACTTTTAAAATCGGAAATCCTGTGACCGCTTCAGCCCGCACGATACTTCTGGTGGATATGAACGCTTATTTTGCATCCGTGGAACAGCAGTGCAACCCTGCTTTGCGCGGAAAACCCGTGGCGGTCTGCGGCGAAGGCCGCACAGTAATAGTGACGGCGTCATACGAAGCGCGCGCTTTTGGGGTAAAAACAGGGATGACGCTTCCGGAAGCCCGGCAGATATGCCCCGGCCTTATTCCCGTGCAGGGCGACCTTGATAAATATATAGAGACCTCGCTTCGCATACACAAAATACTTCTTAATTACACCGATATGGTGGAGGTCTTTTCCATTGATGAATGTTTTATGGACGTCACCGCCACACAGCACCTTTTTGGCGGCGCGCTTAACATAGCCCGCGAAATTAAAGCCGAGATAAAAAAAGAATTCGGGCTGTTATGCTCCGTTGGAATAGGGCCAAACCGGGTGGTTTCAAAAATAGCCGGCAAGATGCACAAACCGGACGGGCTTACCGTTCTTAACAAAGAAAATATCCCGAAGATATTTAAAAACATGCCCGTGGAAAAACTTCAGGGCGTGGGCATAGGCCCGCGCGTAGCCGAGAAACTTTACTTTATCGGAATAAAGACAGCCGCAGAACTTGGAGAGGCGCCTGTGCAGCTTTTAAAATCGCACTTTGGCATACTTGGCAGGATATACAAAGCCATAGGCATGGGGCTTGACGATACCCCCGTGGCAAAATACGGCGATGAAAAGCCGGTAAAATCCGTGGGCCACAGCCACACCCTTGCGGCAGACACCGCGGATATAAACGTCATATATTCGTATCTTTTAATGCTTTGCGAAAAAACCGGTTTCCGCCTGCGCGGATACGGGCTTACGGCGCGCACAGCCGCGCTTTATGTAAGATTTTCGGATTTTACCGGTTTTTCACAAAGAAAGACCTTTAAGCATTACTTTGATTCCGGTGAAGAAATTTTTAAGTGCGCCAAAGAAATATTCAGTTCCCTTCTGCCTTTAAAAAAAGAGGTCCGCCTGCTTGGCATAAGCACGGGCAATTTATCAGCCGCCGCGGGCCAGTCGTTTTTATTTGAAAAAGACGAGAGAAAAAGAAAAGTGACATCCGCCGTGGATGAAATAAACACAAAACACGGCGACTTTACCGTAAAACCCGCTTTGTTGATTACCGCCGAAAAGTTCGGTATACTTGAAAGGTGCGGGATAATAAGCACAAGGATATGGAAGAAATAGAGGGACAGATGCACGGAGGGACAGAGGGACGGTTAAAAACAGGCATGTACCTCGTAAATATTCATGCTAAAACAAATTTGCGATGTAGATGTCAGGTGAAGGAGCAAAAGATTTTACCGTACATCCGAACATCTGTGCATCCGTCCCTCATTTTTTAATATTCGGGGGGGTAATATGGCATCAGGCATTATTAAAATTGGCACGTCAGGTTTTTCTTTCCCTGACTGGAGAAAAGGCGTAATTTACCCTGCCGGGCTTCCACAGAAAGAAGAACTTTTATACTACAGTAAAGAACTTGCATTTGACACTCTGGAAATCAACGCGTCTTACTACACCATTATGGCAGAAAAGACCATTGCCGCGATAGGCCAAAAAACTCCGGATAATTTTGAATTTGTCATAAAGGGATACCGCGGCTTTACGCACGACCCTTTTGACACCCGCTTAGGCGCTAAAAAACCGTCAGAAAAAAAAGCTTTTCAGGACATGGAAAAATTTATATCTTCCCTTTCCCCGCTGCGGGAAACGGAAAAACTTGGCTGCGTCCTGCTGCAGTTTCCTGTGTTTTTTAACCCCTGCAAAAACTCTTATGATTACATAGCGGGCTGCAGAAGGGCATTTAAAGAGATACCGCTTGTCATTGAATTCAGAAACAAATCATGGGCCAAAAATGAAACCTTTGATTTTTTAAGGGGCAATGACCTTGGCTACTGCGCGGTGGACGAACCCAAACAGCCGCGCCTTATGCCGTTTATCAACGAAATCACCTCCGGCACCGCTTATTTCCGCCTGCACGGCAGAAGTGAAAAGTGGTTCAACGCGCCCATGGAAGAAAGGTATAATTACCTGTATTCTGACGAGGAGCTGTCTGATTTCATTCCGGACATTAAAAAGATGTCTTCCAATGCCGTAAAAACATACATCTTTTTTAATAACTGCCACGCGGGTTCCGCGGTAAAAAACGCGCTAAGGTTAAAACAGATGCTTAAAAAACAGGGAGTGTTATTTTAAATTATAGAAAATAAGCCATAGCCCATAAATAATTCAAATTGAAATTCCCGTTTCAGCCCAAAGCTCATAACCCACAGCCCATAAATAAGACTTAAGAAATTCTATTGCCCTATTTATGGCTTATGGGCTGCTCTCTATGGCTTTTTTAACCCACAAACAGGCTTTTGGTGGAAAACTGCGGGTCACTTGTAAGGTTAACGCCAAGCCGCTTTAAACCCGCTTCATCACCGGGCGTCGGCAGGTGCGATATGTGGACTTCACATCCCCTTAATTCCGTCAGCTTTTCCATAGCGGCTTTTGCCGTGGGGTTTGTGGCCGCGCTTATGCTTAAGGCTATCAGCGTTTCATCCAGATCAAGGCTGACTGTTTTTTTCTTCAGGATATCTTTTTTAAACGCGCTTATGGATTCAGTAATAAAAGGTGCCAGTACGTGTATTTTATCCGGTATTTCAGCCATATGTTTTATCGCGTTTAAAATTACGCTTGATGCCGCGTGCATGGTGGGCGAGTTTTTTCCGGTTATTATAGTTCCGTCGTTTAACTCAATCGCGGCCCCGCAGTATATGCCTTCGTTTCCCTTGTTCTTCTTTTCGCCGTCCTGCGACGCCTGCCTTGCGGGCACAACCACGCTTCTGTCTTCAGGTTTTACGTCAAGTTCTTCCATTAAAAGTTCCGCGCGTTCAACCGCTTCTTTGTCGGTAAGCCCCATAATGTATTCGCACTTGCACCGAAAATAACGCCTTATTACCTCCTGCTTTGAAGCTTCACGGACAACGGCGTCATCAACAATTCCAAAACCCGCCCTGTTCACTCCCATATCGGTGGGCGATTTATAAACATCCTTTTCATCCATTATTTTCTTAAGTATCCTTCTTATGACGGGAAAACATTCCACGTCGCGGTTATAATTCACCGACGTTTTGCCGTAAGCCTCAAGATGAAAGGGGTCAATAAGGTTAAAATCCTTTATGTCAAGGGTTGCCGCTTCGTACGCCACGTTTGCCGGATGCTTTAAAGGCAGGTTCCATATCGGAAAAGTTTCAAACTTGGAATAAGCGGATTTAACCCCCCTTTTATGGTCGTGATATAACTGCGAAAGGCATGTGGCAAGTTTTCCGCTGTTCGGGCCCGGCCCGGTTACTACAATAAGTTTCTTGTCCGTTTCTATATAGTCATTCGCGCCGTAGCCTTCATCGCTTACTATAAGGTCAACATCGGTGGGATACCCTTTTGTATACTTATGCGTGTATACTTTTACCCCCATCCTCTTAAGCTTGTTCATAAACTGCTGCGCCGCTATCTGGCCTTCAAACCTTGTGATTACAACCCCCAAAACATCAAGCTCGCATTCCCTTAAATCGTCAATAAGTTTTAAAACATCCATGTCATAAGTAATGCCGAAATCAGCCCTCATCTTCTTCACTTCAATGGCGCCCGCGTATATGGCTATAAGTATGCCCGCTTTATCTTTCATCTTCTGCAGCAGCCGCAATTTAACATTCGGGTCATATCCGGGAAGCACGCGCGCAGCGTGATAATCAAACATAAGTTTTCCGCCGAATTCAAGGTAAAGTTTCTGGGATTTATTGACGCGTTCAAGGATAAAAGAGGTTTGTTCGTTTAAATATTTCTCGTTGTCAAAACCGTTTTTTAATATCATTATTGCCCCCAGCCGCAGCCTTCGTATTTAATTGCATCTGGGATAATATAGTATAACGGCTTTTAAAGTTTTTCAAGGTTTATATTTGCAAAACATTTTTCAGCCGTAAACAGAGTAATTTATCCTGTCTTTGCCCCCGTGCTTGGCGGCATACATAAGGTCATCGGCTTTTTTTATAACATCATCAACCGTGCGGGCGGGCTTCATAAACGTCACCACTCCAAAACTGAAAGTGATAAGATTATGCTTTTTTTTCATGGCGGCGCCCAGCATCCTGTAAATCTTGCCGGCTATCTTTTTTGCTTTCAAGGGCCCGGCTTCTATCAGGATGACTCCGAACTCATCCCCTCCCAGCCTTGCCACCATATCGGTGGGCCTTATATGTTTTCTGATTATCCGCGCTATTTCAACAAGCAGAAGGTCCCCGGCTTTATGGCCGTGCATATCATTTACGGATTTAAAATTATCGGCATCAAGGTAAACAATGGTAAAAGGTTTTTTGTACCTTTTTAACCTGTTTAACTCCATTTCAGCATACCTGAAAAATCCCCTGCTGTTTGAAATCTTTGTCAGAAAATCCTCGTTTGCAAGCCTTATTTCCATTTCAAGCGACTTTCTGACGGCGTTTACAAGCGCGGAAACAGCAATAAACAGGACTATTCTTGCGGCTGTATTAATATAAGGTATAAACGGGCGCGAATAATCCCTTCCTGCGAATAAATCACCCACAAACCACGTCAAAGCCGCCAGAACCGAAACCGCAATTCCAAAACGCAGCCTGCCGAACCAGGCAGCTGCCATTACAGGAAGTATATAGAGTGTTGAAAAGGTAAATTCATATTCCACAAAAACGCCAAGCCACCCCAGAAAAGCACAGAATAAAACGCAGATAAATATTAAAATCCACGGATTTACTTTTTTAAGCCACTTTTCAAAGCCCGCGTTTTTTTCCATAATCTGCACCCCTGTACCAATTATACCAGTTAATACGGCGGGAAGCAGGGATTGTGCTCGTTTTTACGCCGCGCCGCGCGAATATTGAATGTATACGCAAGGGGCTGATACGTGTAAAAAACTTTTTTATACTCTTTTATCCAAAGGAATATATTCAAGTTTTATATCGCCCGTATAAACAGCCCTTGGCCTGAAAAGCCTGTTTTTCGGAAGGTATTCCAGTATCCTTGCCGTCCATCCGGAAATTCTTGAAGCGGCAAAAATAGGGGTAAACATGGCGGTTTCAATACCCATGGCTTTATATATAAGCCCGGAATAAAAATCAACATTCGGGAATATTTTTTTCTCTTTTGCCAGCTCCCTTACTATTATGCTGTCAAGTTTTGTGGCCGTGTCAACAAGCGGTTTTATTTCAGGCCTTTTTTCAACCATAAAACGGACAAGCGGCCCGAACACCCTTGCGCGCGGGTCATATGCCTTATATACCCTGTGGCCAAAACCCATAACCTTTCTCTTTGTTTCCCTGACCTTTTTAAACCACTCTTCGGCATTTTCCGGCCCGCCTATTTCTTCAAGGTCATACAGGACCTTTTCATTGGCGCCGCCATGAAGCGAACCTTTTAAACTTGTAATTGCCGCCACTATAGAACTGTACATGTCGGTAAGCGTGGAATTGGCAACCATTCCCGTAAAGGTGGAAGCGTTCATTCCGTGGTCAGCGTGAAGGATAAGAGCTATGTCCATTATTTTTTCCGTAACAGCGTCCGGCTTCTTCCCTGTCATCATATATAAGAAATTTGCCGCGTGGCTTAAGGATGAATCCGGTTTGACCGGTTTTTTGCCGGCCCTTATGCGCGCTATTACCGCCACAAGCGATGAAATCTGCGCTATAAGCTTTATGGCTATTTCTTCCTGGTTGGCAACGGATATATCTTCTGTCTTTTCGTCAATCGCGCCCAGCATGCCCACAGCCATATAAAGGCTTATCATGGGGTGTGTGTTTATATTTGTGGTAAGCCTTAAAGCGTCAAATACCTCATAAGGCAGTTCCCTGTAAGAAATAAGTTTTGCCTTAAAGTCATTTAATTCCTGATTATTAGGAAGCTTGCCGTAAAGCAGAAGGTAAGATGTCTCTTCAAACGTTGAAAAATCTGAAAGCTGAAAACAGTCATAACCCCTGTATACAAGGTGCCCGTTAACGCCGTCAACATAGCCGACTTTGCTTTCACAGGCAATCGCGCCTTCAAGCCCTTTGTTAATGGAAGCCGATATGGGCCATTCCACGGAAGAAGCTATTACCGCGCCTACTTCGCTTTGATTTTCCGTTTGAGCTTACCCCCAAAAACTGGACCACTTGAAACTGGAGTGATTAAGTGTTAAAACTACCAGTATCAGGAGGTTTGGACATGAAGAGAAGCAGGTTCACGGAAGCGCAGATTTTTGGGATTTTAAAAGAGGCGGAAGCCGG
>JAKQNO010000019.1 GCA_029565735.1 bacterium | reverse complement strand
GGTATTGAAAGAATAAGGTTTATGACCCCGCATCCAAAGGATATAAGCAGGGAGCTTGCGGAAACCGTGGCTGCAAATAAAAAAATATGCAGCCATATTCACCTTCCGGTGCAGGCGGGCTCCGACAATATACTTAAAGCTATGAACAGAAAATATACAAGGGAACAGTACCTTGAAAAACTGGCGATGATACGCGAAGTAATTCCGGGAGTGTGCGTCACCACAGATGTGATGGTGGGTTTTCCGGGAGAAACCGAAAAGGATTTTAACGATACGGTTTCGCTTCTGGAAACCGCGCGGTTTGATTCGGCGTATATGTTTAAGTATTCCGCAAGGCAGGGGACGGCTGCTTTTAAACTGAAGGATGACGTGGATAAAGAAGAGAAAGCGCGCAGAATCAATTATGTGCTTGAATTACAGAAACATATAAGCGAAAATATAAACAGCGGTGAAATAGGGACAACCGCCGCGGCTTTGGGGATTGCCCCTGCCGACAGGTATGAAGGCGAAATAGAGGCGGCCCTTGAAAGCGGGAAAAAGGTTTTCTGCAGGGGAGATTTAAGCCTTATAGGCAAAATTTTTGAAGTAAAACTGACGCAGGTAAGAGGAATGTCTTTTTCGGGAGAAGTGATAAAATGAAAAAAACAGTAATTATAACAGCAATGGCGCTTTTATTGCCTTTGGCAATTTTTGCAAAGCCGTCTGAAGATGACGTCTTTTTAAAGGCAATGGCTGTCTACAATTCCAAAGATTATAAAGGCGCGTCTTCAGCCTTTGAAAATTTTCTTTCGGAATTCCCGTCAAGCAGGTATAAGCCGTCCGCGCTTATGAAGATTGCGGAAATAGAAGAAGACGTGACAAAGAAAAAAGAACTTTATGACAGGATAATAAAGGAATACCCGGCCACTGAATACGAAGCAGAAGCCGTGTTTTCGCTTGGCAGGATGTATTACGCGATGGCGGAAGATAAAAAGGCGGAAGAATATCTGGGAACGGTAATGGGCAGGTTTTCCAGCACGGTCTGGATAGAGCCGGCTTACTATTATATGATACTTGCCCTTGACGGCCAGGGCAGGCAGGAAGAGGCGTTAAGGCTTTACGCTGATTACAATAACGGAAAAGGGTATTATATGTATAAGAACAGGATAGAGCTGGCGTACGCCAATATCCTGTTTAAGCAGGGAAAGTTCGGCGAAGCTGTTTTCGCGTATCAGAATGTAATAGATAAAACAGAGGACACAGAGAAATATATTTACCTTCCGGCTGTTTACCAGAAACTTGCCGAAGCTTACAGAAAGTCCGGCAACACGGAAAAAGCAAAAGACGCGGAATCAGCTTTGTTAAAAAGGTTTCCCAGCGCTGAAACGCATGAAGAGGCGGCTGAAAGCGTGACCAAAACAGGCGCGGTAACAGAAGTTGACCCTGTGACAAACACATCGCCGGCAAAGGCGCCGGCGCCTGAAAATAAGGCCCAAAGCGATATAGAATATTTTACCGTTCAGGTGGGCGCTTTTTCGCTTGAAAAAAACGCGGAGCTTGAAAAAGAAAACCTTGCAAAAAAAGGGGTAAAAGCCGAAGTTGTAAAAGACGGAAATTTCTTCAAGCTGAAAACGGGCAAATACAGGACAAGGGCGGAAGCCGATAATTTTGCCAGGGGAAAAGGGCTGAAGAATTACCTTGTAAGGAAAGATTTCTGAACAAAAGGTAAAAAAGGAGGGTGTGAAATGGCAGAGCAGAAAAAAACAAATCTTGAAATGGTGCAGAAAACATCAATTCTGGGGACCGACAAAGAAGGCAATACGACATATAAGTTAAGTTTTTATATTGATGACGCGCCTATTAAATCCAAAACCGCTGGGATAGAAGTTTACGCCATTGAAGTTATAAACAAGGAAGGCACGCTTGTGCGCTATGAAATGTACGGCGACATCCCTGACGGCAGGGTTGTGGAATATTACGAGACCGGCGAAATAATGATGGAAAAAAATTATTTCAACGGCCAGAAGACCGGCCTTTATAAGTTATATTACCCGTCGGGCAATGTGTGGAAAGAAGGCAAGTTTGCCGGCGACAATATAATAAGGTTAAAAACATTCGCGGAAAACGGCAGGCTTATATCCGAAAAAGTATATTCTGAAATTGTGTCAATAAGGACAGGCGAGACAGAGGTGTTTTACAAGCTTGGCCGCGAAATAGCGCGCTGGGTGCACGGCGCTGACGGAATGATAAAAAAATACGGCGAGACTATAGACGGCGTGGTGAAGTATTATCACGACAAAAGGCTTAAAGAAGAGCACATGTACGACGAAGGCGTGCTGACCAGTATAAAGAAGTACACAAAAGAAGGAAAAGTGCTCTCCGAACAGAAATTCGGCGAAACAGATTATTATAAGAATACGAAGTAAAAGCGGCAGCTGAGAAAGGCAAGCAGTTTAAGCTATAGGCAGTTAAGCATAAGCGAAAGAGTTAAACATAGCGGTTAAGCTATAGGCAATTAAGCATAAGCGAAAGAGTTAAACATAGCGATTAAGCTATAGCTTAATTGCTTAAGACGCTTATGCTTATTTCTTCGCTATAGCTTATTTTTTTGTCCCTTACGTCCTCGCTTCCTAGCCGCAATCCTACAGGGCTTGGGTATGTTTTTTCAGTGCGCGCCGTCCCCTAACACTTGCGCTCGTAGACTCGCGCAAGCCCGGGGATTTCCGCTTCGCAGGCTCGCTCCAACTGTGCATCCAAACAAACTTGTAGTCTAAAGTGGGTTAACGTCATTGGCAACCCTTCAGGGTGCGTTGTTTTATTTTAACTGCCGCGCCCTAAAGGGTGCGCCTACCAGTACTTCTTCTTTTCATTGGGTTTTATTTATGGGATATTGGATAATAGTATATGGGATGGTAATTTTCTTTGATCAGCGCGGCGCTTCTGAAAAAACACACCCAACCCCTGCAGGTTTTAATCTAATTTTCGAATCTCGATTTTCGACGTTTGCCGTTTCATCCGACCATCTAACCCTCTGACCTTCCGACCTTCAGCCGTTACTTCCGTCCCTCCGAGCATCTGTCCCTCTGTCCCTCGCGTCTTTCCGTCCCCTCATTTTCATGCAACTTATTTTGCTTCCATACGTTATAATATTAATATAATAAAAATATATTAAAGAAAAGGAACTTATGAAAAAGACGCTTCTGGCACTTATATTTTTATCATGCTTCACGTTTTTGCACGCCGCGGGCGAACTGTTTGATTTCTACATCCCGTGGAATGACAGCGCTAAAACCGTTATTGACATGTCTTCTTTTGTAAACCGCGATATTGACGCGGACGGTTTTGTGCAGGCGGACGCAAACGGCCATTTTAACGTCAGTTCCGGCAGGATAAAATTCTGGGGCACAAACACAACTTTTAACGGAAATTTTCCATCTTTAACAAACTCTCCGTCCGTGGCCGCGCGCCTTGCCAAATACGGCTTTAACATAGTGCGTTTTCATCACATGGACATGTCTGATATCTGGACAACGGTAAATCCGGACAGGACAATAAGCGCGGCAAAATTAGACCGTATGGATTATTTTATTTATCAGCTTAAACAGAATGGAATATACTCTGATTTAAACCTTTTAGTCTCGCGCCCTTTCGCGCAGGGAACAGAACTTAACGCGGATATTAATCTTGTTTTCGACTGGAAAGTCCGCGCGGTTCTTGGATTCTTTGACCCTGCCAATAAAGCGCTTCAGAAAAAATTCGCATATGACCTTTTAACCCACGTAAACCCGTATACCGGAAATGCTTATATAAATGAACCGGCTGTTGCATTCATAGAAATCAACAATGAAAACGGCCTTGTGCACGCTTTCTTATCCTCCCAGCTGGACGCTTTGCCGCCTTACTATGACGGCCTTCTAAACACGCAGTGGAACGACTGGCTTAAAAGCAGATACGCGTCGCAGGCGGAACTTGAAACCGCGTGGAACGTAATCAACCAGCCGCTTGGCGCGGAAATGGTGTTAAACGGAAGGTTTATAACGGGGGTACTTTCCCCGTGGAATTACAATCCGCAGCCGGATGTAACAGGCACAGGCACTGTTGAAGCGGGCGCGGGGCCGGGCGGATTAAACGCGGCGCGCATAGATGTAACAACTGCGGGCAGTGCGGGATGGTCTGTGCAGTTTAATCAGGGAAATTTAAATATGACAGCCGGTGTGCCGTACACAATAACTTTTTACGCCAAAGCCGACACCAACAGGACAATTTCCGTTGAACTTGGAATGGCTCACGACCCGTGGTCAAATCTTGGCTTCAGCGCGAATATTAATTTAACATCTTCGTGGCAGCTTTTTACTTTCAGTTTTACGCCCGGTGTATCTGATACCAATGCAAGGCTTAACTTCAGTAATATGGGGCTTGTGTCAGGCGCGTCTTACTGGTTTACGGATATTTCGCTTAAGCAGGGCGGCGTGCTTGGCTTGAAAGATGGGGAAGGCCTTTACACAACCGGCATTGAAAACTTTAAAAAGGGTTTTCCCGCAAGGACGCAGGACGGCGCAAAAGACTGGTACCGGTTTTTAACATATACCGAAGAAAACTACTGGGTTGAAATGCGCGATTATATACAGGATACTTTGGGGGTAAACAGCATTGTATTTGGCACTATATTAGGGTGCAGCAACCCCAATATGCAGGCGAATTTTCAGGCAATTGACACGCACTCTTACTGGGAACATCCGCAGTTTCCGGGCACTCCGTGGGACCCGGTAAACTGGTACTTAACCAACAGGGCAATGGTAAATTATCCGGCAGAATCCACCATCGCGTCGCTTGCCACAAAAAATGTTTTAAACAGGCCGCACCTTGTAACAGAAACAAACAGCCCGCATCCGGGGACTTTTTCCTCTGACCACTCTTTTATCACTTCCGCTTACGCGTCGTTTCAGGACTGGGACGCGGTGTTCCCGTTTGATTACAACGGCGACGACAACTGGAATAAAAATTACATAGACGGCTATTTTGCCGTGGCAAACAACCCCTTAAAAATGGCTTCATATCCCGCGGCTGTTGTGTCCTTTTACAGGGGAGACGTAAAACCCGCGCAGCAGAAAATTGTAGTGCCTGTAAATAAAGCATCGGAAATAGACCTGCTTTTATCGGCGTGGGCATGGAAACTTGTGGACGCGCAGACAGCGGGCGAGGACCCAAAAGCCGCTTTTGTGCACGGGCTGGAAATAGCGGTTGAAGGCCAGGCAGTGCCGGCAGGTTCAGTCGCGCCGGGCACAACAGATGTATCGGGCAGTATTTTAAATTCAGACACAGGCGAACTTTCATGGGACAATTCATCATCGCTGCAGGGCGTGTTCACGGCGGATACGGCAATGACAAAGTATCTTACGGGTTTCACGTCAGGAAAAACATACGCGCTTTCCGGCGGCGTTACCATAACGCCGGGCGCTTCCTTGCAGCCGTTTTCGGCAATTGCCGTAACAGCGCTTGACGGCGTGTCGTTCTCCTCGGCTCAGAAGATTCTTGTAACCGCGCTTGGCTGCCAGAAAAACACGGGCGATTCGTGGTATACATATCCAAACACTCTTACTTCTTTTCCGCCGCCTCACGGCGCGCAGGTGACATTAAAAAATCAGTGGGGAACATCCCCGTCAATGGTTGAGGGTGTTAACGCTGTTATCACGCTTCCTTCAGATTCCGCTTTAACAACAGTATGGGCGCTTGACAATACAGGCGCAAGAAAGACAACAGTTACCGTGACAGACGCGGGCGGTTTTGCGCAGTTCGGCATATCTCCGGCATATCAGGCGGTGTGGTACGAAGTTGAAGTGGCACACCCGGAATACACGCCGACTTCAACAATGACAATAACTCCGGTATATTCTCCGACCGTCACGCGCACAATAACACCAACGCCCACAATAACGCTTACACCGACCATGGCGGTTTATGACCTTATAGACGACTGCGAAATTATAACCGACCAGAATTTATGGGGCGGTTACTGGTATACATATAAAGACGCGGCAAGCACGGGTTCCGGAGGCAAGATATTTCCGGGTATTCCCGCATCACCGGCTGCGGCTTACCACGCGTCAGGCACAGTTTTATCCGGCGGCTACGCGGGAGTAGGAACCAATTTTGCAGACGGCGCGGCAGAAACAGACATATCAAAATACGCCGGCGTGCAGTTTTATATAAAAGGAGACGGCACCACAAACATAAACCTGGCAATTATAACGGGCAATTTCAGCGAACTTCCGGCATATAACAACTGGCAGTATTCTTTTACGCCGCCTACGGACTGGACTTTTATTCAGATACCGTTTACTTCTTTAACCATCCCTTACGGGACAGCATTGCCTTTAATGCTTGAAAGGGCGGAAGACATTCAGTGGAAGATACCAAATATCGGAGCATTTGAAGTTTTCATAGACGACGTCGCGCTTTACTATCCGCAGCCGTCAGCAACAGCAACCGTGACTGTAACCGCGACAGAGGCGTTAAGCCCCACTGTCACCGGTACATTCACGGTAACTTCTACATTTACAGAAGTTTTAAGCCCGACTGTGACACAAACCCATACCATAACAGAAACACATACAGATACTTTAACGGTAACCGAAACTGTTACAGTGACTGAAACCGTTACAATAACAGAAACGCAGACGCAGACACCGGAAATTTCCGCGACAGCAACTTGCACTTTGTCGCCGGCCGTATCGCTTACAAATACGCGCACTGTTTCGCCGACGCCCACAATAACACGGACAAAGACCGCTTCTGTCACAAGAACTTCAACTCCATCAATAACCCGGACAATAACGGTTTCAGTTACCGCGACAGTTACGGTTACACCGCTGCAGAACACGGCTACAGCCACGCTTACGCTGACGCCGGCTGTTGAAACACCGACGCTGACGCCTGCGGTTTATCAGCAGCAGGATACTTTAAAAGTGGAAGACGCGCTTGTATATCCCAATCCTTTCGGATTTGACGGTTCAAAATTAAAATTCAGGTGCGTCATTACAAAGAACGCAAAAAGGGTCACGGTAAATATTTATTCCGCTTCTTTCAGGCTTATAAAATCGTCGTATATAAAAAATGTGCCTGCGGGATTATGCTTAATACCGGCGGATAAAATAAAAGCCGCGGAATTATCAAACGGGACATATTACTTTGTGATTACAGCGGAAACAGCGTCAGGGGAAAAGGCGGCTTCAAAGCTTAACACCCTTATGGTCATCAAATAATCCTAAACAAGCGCGGCTTTTACAAACCCCCGCACAGAATTTACAAGGTATAAATTATCCGCGTTTTTCAGGTCTTTCGGGTAAAGCACGCGTTCTTTGTATAAAGACGGGTTCTTTTTTAAAAGGTATTCCCTGAAAGTGCCGGGCAGCAGGCCGCACGAAACAGGGGGCGTATAAAAAACTCCGTTTATCTCCGCAAATATATTTGACGAATGCGCCTCTGTAATTTCGCCTTTTTCATTTGTGTAAATCACATCAGCAAAGCCTTTTCTTTTATAGCGCTTAAAATCATTGTCATAAAAAGCCCTGTTTTCGGTCTTGTGGTAAAGGTATATGTTTAAACTGTCTGTTTTAAGGGGTGATATGGCAATTTTACCGCCGGGCAGCGGCACAAGGCGCGCCGCCTGCGCGCGTATTTTTCCGTCAGGCGCAAGCAATACCCGCGCCTTAAATTCGCCGCGCGGATTTTTACGGCGCAGGTTTTTAAGCGCCCTTTTAAAATCACTGCGCCTGAATTTTATGCCGAAAAAAGCCGCGGATTTTTGGATCCTTTTTAAATGCAGGTTTAAAAGAAAATACCTGCCGTTTTTTAACAGGATGCTTTCAATTATGGAATGGTTATTTGCAAGCTCCGCCAGAAAAGACGCCTTACCAAGGCATTCTTTATATTCCGGCGCGGCTTTGGAATCATGGACAATTCCGCTGCCTATCCCCATTACCCCGTCATTGCCGGATATTTCAATTGTGCGTATTGGTATTGAAAAGACGCTGCGGTTTTGGCAGGCAAACCCGATAGCGCCGGTATATACGCCGCGCGGCGTGTCTTCTGTTTTGTGTATAATATTCATGGCGCTAATTTTCGGCGCGCCGGTTACAGAACCGGAAGGGAAAAGCGCTTTAATTACGCCTAAAAAATCCGCATTGCCTTTAAGCGTCCCGCGGATTGTGGAAGTCATCTGATACAGTGTCCTGTACTCTTCCAATTCAAAAAGTTTGGGCGCGCTTATTGAACCTGTTTCGCATATCCTGCCAAGGTCATTTCTTAAAAGGTCCACTATCATAACGTTTTCCGCGATGCCTTTTTCATTTTTCAGCATCTTTGAAGGATTCTTAACCTTTTTGTCTTTCAGTAAAGTGCCTTTCATGGGGCGCATTGTGATTTCGCGGCCCTTAGCGTCAAAAAAAAGTTCCGGTGACAGGGAAATTATAGTTTTATCTTTTCTCCGTATAAAAGACGCGTAAGCTACGGGCTGGGTTTCACACAGCGCCGCAAACAAAGACGCAGCCAAACCCTGAAAATGAAAACCTGCGTTAAAACAGTGGTTGACCTGGTAAACATCCCCGTTATTGACAAGTTTCATTATGCGGCGGAATTTTTTCTTGTATGATTTAAATCCCTCCGAGAATTTAAGGGGCGACACGGAAAAACGGTTCTTATAAAAAGGCAATAAGGCGCAGATATCGGTTTTGCTGAATACATACGGCGCTTTGTAAATCCCGAATTCAAGAAAAGGGGTTTTTAATCCGGTTTTTACGCGGCGGAATTTTTTTTCAAACCCATAACCCGCTTCGTAAGCCATGAAGCCGGCGGCATAATACCCCTGTCTGGTAAATTCCGAAACTGTTTTAAGCGCGGTAATCAGGGACTTTAAATTATTGCATCTGATAACGCGCAGCGGCCGCGTAAACAGGTAAGACTTGCCCCCGGTTTTGGGAGCTGAATACAGAAAAAGGCCTTCGGGCCTTCCTGTAAGAAAATTTTTCAGTTCTTCTGTGTTTTTCACGTACACAGTATATCAGAAAAGCCCGCGCGGGTCAAATACGAAGGCGTGTTTAAAGTTGATTGATAAGTATTTTTGTGATATAACTGGTGAAATTTTGGAGGTTATAAATGAAAAAATTAGTCATCCTTGTTATTCTTATATCCATATCAGCCATGCCGGCTTATTCCATGATGGAAATAACAGTTGAAGCTGAAAACCCGGTAAAGGCGTATACGCGCGTACTTGGGCAGGAAGAGCTGAATCTGCTAAAACCCGCGGATACGGCCGACGCAATAAAATCCTTAACTGAAATCAATGTCATATCAAGGGGGCTTGGGACGGTGCAGGGGGATATAATTATTTCAGCCGGCACTTATGAACAGGCAGCGGTCACGCTTGACGGGGTAAGGATAAACGACCCGCAGACCGGCCATTACAGCGCGGATATACCTGTCACGTCGCTTGACACGGCGTCTGTGTCCATAAACACCGGCGCTGCAGCTTCCGGCTTCGGGGCTTTTACCGGTTCTGTGGGCGTTGAAACGCGCGGCGCTGCCAAGGATGAAATAAGGTTAAAGGGCGAATACGGTACTTATAACACATGGCTGTCCGCACTGTCAGCAGCTAAAACAGCCGGCGATTTTTACGCGTCAATAAGCGTGGAAAAAACCGGTTCTGACGGGTACAGAAAAGAAACAGACTTTATGAAAAACACTGTTTTTTTTAAAACCGGGTATAAAAATAACACTTTATCTCTTGCGTATCAGGATAAAAATTACGGCGCGTATGATTTTTACACGCCCGGAAAAAATATGCCGTCGCGGGAATTTCTTATTACGCGCTACGCGGCGCTTGACCTGCAGCCGTGGGAATTTCTGTCAATAAAGCCGTATTACAGGTACCATTATGATAAATTCATACTTAACAATGACAACCCGTCATATTACCAGAACAGGCACAATACCGCGGTTTACGGCGCGGATGTAAAGGCGCCTTTTAAAATTAATGACAATATAAACGCGCGGGTTAAGGCGGGCCTGCGCAGGGAAGAAATTCAAAGCAGCAGCTTTAATAACCATTACAGGGCGTCCGGCGAAGCTGACGCGGCGGTGTCAGCGGTGTTTCTGGATGACTTCACGCTTTACGTTCAGGGAGTGCTTGCGTCCTATAACACCATTGCGGATACGGAATTCATGCATTCCGCGTCCCTTGAATGGAAAGGGCTTCAGGT
>JAKQNO010000014.1 GCA_029565735.1 bacterium | reverse complement strand
TAGGAAACAATGCCAAACTTTATTGCGGTCTTGACTTCCTTAAACTTGCTTTTCTTTTAAAACAGCTTACCGTATTTATAGGTAATGACTCCGGCCCGCGCCATATGGCCGCGGCATTGGGGGTAAAAACCTTAACTTTCTTCGGCCCCGAAGACCCTGTTGAATGGCACCCGTATTCCGAAAAAGACGGGCATATTGCCCTTATGCACAGATTGGACTGTATAAACTGCGCGAAAAACGATTGCCCAAAAGGGACAAGGGAATGTATGGACCTGATTACAGTTTCTGAAGCTTTAAGCGCCGTTGAAAAACTGCTGAAATAACAGTAATCTGATATAAATATTATCTAAAAGCTGATTCACGTGATTAATTTCACATATAAATATGTTGACAAATCATGCGTATTGTGTGAATATATTTTTTGAATTTTAATACTGTCTTACCAAATTATTTTATTAGGAGGCACAGATATGGCAGTACAGGTCGGTATTAACGGATTTGGACGTATCGGTAGAAATGTTCTTAAGGCGCTTCTGCTTAAGAAGAACTCCCAGCTTGAAGTTGTTGCTGTTAACGACTTAACAGACGCAAAAACTCTTGCGCACCTGTTCAAGTATGATTCAGTTCAGGGAATTTTTGAAGGGGATGTTAAAGCTGACGGGGAAGACCTTGTAATTAACGGCAAAAAGATCAAGGTTTTCAAAGAAAAAGATCCCGCGGCAATCAAATGGAACACGCTTGGAATAGACCTTGTTATTGAATCAACAGGCTTCTTCACGGATAAAGAAAAAGCGGTTGTTCACATCACAAACGGCGGGGCAAAAAAGGTTATTATCTCGGCTCCGGCAAAAGGCGAAGACAAGACAATAGTAATGGGCGTAAACGAAAAAGAATATGACCCGAAATCACACCACGTTGTATCAAACGCTTCCTGCACGACAAACTGCCTTGCTCCTTTCACAAAAGTACTTCAGGACAAGATTGGTATCGTTAAAGGCTTAATGACAACAATCCACAGCTATACAAACGACCAGAAGATTCTTGACGCGCCCCATAAAGACTTAAGAAGGGCAAGGGCCGCGGCGGTATCAATGATTCCCACATCCACAGGCGCCGCAAAAGCAATCGCGCTTGTTATGCCGGAACTTAAAGGCAAACTTAACGGCTACGCGATGCGCGTTCCCACACCCAACGTGTCTGTTGTTGACGTAACATTTGAAATGAAGAAAGACGTTACAAAAGAAGAAGTAAACGGACTGTTAAAAGCGGCAGCAGAAGGCGAAATGAAGGGAATTCTTGCATATACGGATCTTCCTTTGGTATCGCACGATTTCTTAAACGACCCGCATTCATCGTCAATTGACGGAGACTGCACATACGTTGTAGGAAACATGGTTAAGATTCTTTCATGGTACGACAACGAATGGGGTTATTCAAACAGGGTTGTTGATCTTGCGGATTATATGGTTACAAAAGGTTTAAAGTAAGAATATACCGATATAAACAGCAGGGAAGCGGGGCTTTAAAGCCCTGCTTCCCTGTTTTAAACTGAAAATGAGGTGCAGAAAATAATGGCAAAACTTTCGCTTTCGGACCTGAACGAATCCGATCTTAAAGGCAAAAGGGTTTTCATGAGGGTTGATTTTAACGTTCCTCTTGACGCTGACAGGGTAATAACATCCGACAACAGGATTAAAGCCGCTATACCTTCCATTAAATACATTATTGAAAAGGGCGGCAGGCTTATTCTTGCTTCGCACCTTGGCAGGCCAAAAGGCGAAAAAAAACCTGAATTTTCGCTTGATGTCTGCGCGAAAAAATTATCCGAACTCATAGGCAAAGATGTTAAATTTGTAAATGATTGTGTTGGCGATGAAGTAAAAAACGCGGTTGACGCGATGAAAGACGGCGGCATATTACTCCTTGAAAACTTAAGATTCTACAAACAGGAAGAAAAAAACGACGCTGATTTTTCAAAACAGCTTGCCGCAAACGCTGATATATACGTAAATGACGCGTTTGGCACAGCGCACAGGGCGCACGCTTCCACCGAAGGAATGACAAAGTTTGTTAAGAAATCAGCCGCCGGATTCCTTATGGAAAAAGAACTTAAATTCCTGGGTGAAATGCTTGAAAATCCCAAAAAACCTTTTATTGCAATCCTTGGCGGCGCCAAGGTAAGCGACAAAATAATGGTAATAGAAAACCTTTTAAGCAAAGTGGACGGGCTTATAATAGGCGGCGGAATGGCTTACACATTCCTTAAGGCAAAAGGCCGCGAAATAGGCGATTCACTCTGCGAAAAGGACAAAATAAACACGGCAAAAGAAATAATGAAAACAGCCCTTGATAAAAACGTGGCAATTTATCTTCCTATTGACCACATTGTGGCAAAGACCCCTAAATCAGGCGAAGATTTTATGACAGCACTGAAATCCGCAGAGTATAAAGAAGTATTAAGGGATTCAATAGATGACGGCTGGGAAGGCGTTGATATCGGGAAAAACACAATAGATAAATTCAGAAACATAATATCCAAATCAAAGACAATTTTCTGGAACGGCCCTATGGGCGTTTTTGAAGTTGAACAGTTTTCAAAAGGCACGCTTGAAGTGGGTAAAGCGCTTGCTGAATCCGGCGCCGTCACAGTGGTCGGCGGAGGAGATTCCGCGTCCGCTATAAAGAAACTTAAACTGTCCGATAAAATGACGCACGTATCAACCGGCGGAGGCGCTTCAATGGAATTTGTTGAAGGCAAAGAACTGCCGGGAGTAGCGGCTTTAACAAACAAGTAATTAAACTAAAATAATTGACGGAGGAATTGAATTGAGAATACCAATAATAGCGGGAAACTGGAAAATGTACAAAGACCTTACTGAATCAAAGGCGCTTGCGGAAAGCCTTAAGAACTGCTTAAAGGACGTAAACCCGGAAGACACAGAAGTGGCAATATGCCCGACATTTACAAACTTAGCTTCAGTTAATGAAATCATCAAAGGTTCCAACATCAAACTTGGCGCCCAGAACATGTATCCCAAACAGGAAGGCGCGTTTACAGGCGAAATTTCACCTTTAATGCTCCGCTCCGTCGGATGCCAGTATGTAATCCTCGGACACTCAGAACGCAGGCAGTATTTCGGAGAAACAGATGCAAGCGTAAATGAAAAGGTAAAAGTTGCCTTTGAATACGCCCTTACACCCATTATGTGCGTTGGCGAAACACTTGAACATCGCGAAAAGGGAATAACCAATTCGGTTGTAAAAACACAGGTTGAAGGCGGGCTTAAGGACATTCCAAAAGAAAAAGCCAAAAATATAGTCATAGCATATGAACCTGTCTGGGCCATCGGAACGGGAAAAGTGGCAACAAAAGAACAGGCACAGGAAGTTCATGCCATGATACGCGGAGTATTAAAGAATCTATATGACGAAGCAACCGCGAATTCCATCAGGATTCAGTACGGCGGCAGCGTTAAGCCGGATAACGTAAAAGAACTTATGGCTCAGCCGGATATTGACGGCGCGCTTGTCGGGGGAGCTGCTTTAAAAGCCGATTCCTTTGAAGCCATAGTCAAATTCAAAAAGTAAAAAGGAGCCATAAATGTTTTATAACATTCTGCTTGTTGTACACGTAATAAACGCGCTTTTGCTTATAGTAATAGTGCTTCTTCAGACAGGAAAAGGTTCGGAAGTCGGTTTCGCGTTCGGCGCGGGAGCGGCCAATACAATGTTTGGCGCCGGCGGCAGTAAAACCTTTATCACAAAAGCCACAATTTTTGTAGCTGTCCTTTTTATGGTAACATCGCTTACGCTTGCGCTTATGCAGTCAAGAAGGTCCGGCCAGTACAGCGGCGTTCTTGATTCCGTAAAACAGCAGCAGTCTGTTCCGGCAGCGGATCAGGTTCCGGCATCAGCGCCTGTATCTGAAACAAAATAGAGAATCAATCAAAAAAAGCCGCGTTTTTACAACGCGGCTTTTTCTATTTTTGTGTTAAGGATGGTGCTTTATGAAAAAATTGGTTTTGTTATTATTTATGGCTTTAATTATGATATATGGCTGCCAAAACAAAGAAACATACACCCTAAAGGACACATATACAGATAAACCCGCTTACGGCGATATGCTTATTGATTCTTCCATAGGCGAACCGGCAATATTAAATCCGGTGCTGGCTTCCGATTCCGCATCAGCGGAAATAAACGATCTTGTATTCAGCGGACTGGTGAAATTTGATAAAAACCTTAACCTTACCGGCGATCTTGCGGAAAAATGGGAAATAAAAGACGGCGGCCTGATTATTATATTTTACCTTAAAAAAAATGTAAAATGGCATGACGGCGCGCCGTTTACCGCAAAAGACGTAAAATTCACCTACGATATTTATATGGCGCCCGAAACAAAAACGGCATACAGAAGCCTGTTTGAACCGGTAAAAAATGTTATTGTCATTGATGACTATACCGTAAAGGTAAATTACAAAAAACCTTTTGCACCGGCCCTGCAGTACTGGGGAACAGGAATTCTTCCTTCCCATTTGCTCGAAGGCAAAGATATCAATACGGCCGTGTTTAACCGCGCGCCTGTCGGAACCGGGCCTTATACATTTAAAAACTGGAAAACAGGCCGTTCTGTTGAGCTTATGGCAAATAAAGACTATTTTGACGGCGCCCCATATATTTCCAATTATCTGTTCAGGATAATCCCTGACCAGTCCGTCCAGTTTATGAACCTGCAGGCGGGAAGCCTTGATATGATGACCCTGTCATCGGATTTATACTTTACAAAAGCTAATACCGAAGATTTTAACAAAAAGTTCAACAAATATATTGTGCCGGCTTTTCAGTACACATATATCGGATACAATCAAAACAATCCTCTGTTTGCGCCTGTAAAAATAAGGCAGGCTTTAAGCTATGCAATAAACACACAGGAGATAATAAAAGGCGTAAGCAGGGGGCTGGCCAGGCCCATAAGCGGCCCGTTTATCCCCGGTTCATACGCTTACGACGAAAGTATAAAACCTTACGAATATAACATTGAAAAAGCGCAGCGCCTGCTTAAGGAAGAGGGCTGGATAAAAGGCGAAGACGGCATGCTTAGAAAAGACGGCAAGCTGTTTGAATTTACCCTGTCCACCAATCAGGGAAATAAAGAGCGCGAAGAGATAGCCGCAATAGCGCAGCAGGAATTTTCAAAACTTGGCATCAAGGTCAATGTCAGGGTGCTTGCGTGGAATATTTTCATTACTGATTTTATAAACAAAAAAAAGTTTGACGCAGTGGTAATGGGATGGAGCCTTACCCGCGACCCTGACTGCTATGATATATGGCATTCTTCAAAAACAAATGAAAGCGAGTTTAATTTTGTAAGTTATAAAAATCCCGAGGTTGACACCCTTCTTGAACAGGGCAGGACAACATATGACACCGAAAAACGTAAGGCAATTTACCGTAAAATACACCGGCTTATAGCATCTGACGCGCCTTATACCTTTATTTACTCGCCCTACGCGCTGCCGGCAATACATAAAAGGGTGCACGGAATAAAATCCGAACCCGCCGGTATCGGATATAATTTTACCCGCTGGTATGTGCCCGAAGAACTTCAAAAATATAAAATTGCGTTTGAAAAATAACTTGAATTTTCTGAAATTATGATATAATAAATCAAATTTATCAAGGGGTACTAAAATGGCAAAAGGAAAGTTATACCTGGAGAAAAGGAAACAAAAAAGAGTTGATAAAAAATACGAAATAAACTATATGCTTGTGCCGACCGAATTTACAACCCAGATAAAAAGGGCCATGGGAGTAAGCAAGGACTTAAGCACCGGCGGTGTCAGGGTTGAAGGCGATATAATAGGCAAACCCGGCGATATTATTAAAGCCGAAATAATAAAAACCGATTCAAATTTTATTGTTTTTGCCGAAATTAAATGGGTAAAAGCATCAGAACATCAGTTTGGCGTGGCGTTTTTGTCATTAAAAGCGCATGACGAAGAAACCCTTGAAGAAATGATGGAATAAAGCACATCTAAATATCGCAGGACACGCAGTGGTCAAATTCATCAGATTCAAGCTGTATCGTTGAATGGCATATCTTAAATTCATCCGCTAAAATCCTGTTAATGCCGTAAATAATCGTATCCGCGTCTTTCAGATTTCCTTTGGGGACGGCAACATGGGCGTCAAATACGACTTTACCCGGCGAAATTTCCCACATGTGGATGTGATGAACATCAATTATACCAAGAGATGTTTCTTCCTTTAACCGCTTCTTTATCTTAGTGTCATCTATATTTTTGGGCGCGCCCTGCATAAGTATATTTAAGGTTTCCATAAGTATCCCAAAACTCTCTTTGGCAATATAAACGGCAATAATTATGGATATAGCCGCATCCAGAATATACCAGGGCCTGAACATAAGGACAACCGCGGTTATTATTACCGCGACAGATGAAATAGTATCCGCCATAAGGTGTAAAAAAGCGCTTTTTACATTTAAATTATCTTTTGCGTCTTTAAAAAGCAATAATACAGATATTCCGTTGCCCAAAAGTCCTATTGCCGCAATTGCCAGCATAAGCCCCACCTTAATTGGCTGCGGATGCTGAAACCTTTCTATGGCTTCAAAGATTATATAACCGCAGACAAAAAACAACGCCAGAACATTTATTAATGCGGCTAAAATTTCCGCCCGTTTGTAGCCGTATGTTTTGCTTACGCTTTTTGACTTTTTACCGATTAATATCGCTATGTAGGATATGATAAGCGAAATAACATCAGACAGGTTGTGAAACGCGTCGGATAAAAGGGCAAGGGAACCGGACAAAATGCCGCCTATAATCTCCGCCGCGGTTATTCCCGCGTTAATAATAATGCTTATTATAAGCCCTTTTTCACCCTGTGCATGGTGATGGTGATGGCCGTGAGAATGGCTGTGCCCGTGTTCATGGTCTTCGCGTGAATGATTATGCTCTTCGTGGCTGCGTTCATCGGGCATAAAATCTCTCCTTATCTTTTATATCTGGTACCGCTACGGGGAATCGAACCCCGATTATAGGATTGAGAACCCTGTGTCCTAACCGTTAGACGATAGCGGCATTTGGCTTTATCGGATAAATACTTATATAACAGGTAAAAAACTTTGTCAATCTGTATTTGGCGTTTGTACATCTGTTTAACACTGCCTTAAGCATACAATTATATGTTATAATAAATAAAATTAATAAATACTATATCAGGAGTCATTCATGATAACTGATACAATCTACAAAAACTTTCTTAACGGCCTGCTGGCAGGCGACAGAAAAGCCTGTTCCGAAATCACCAAAGAACTGATAAACTCCTCTATTTCCATAAAAGAACTGTACACAGGGCTGTTTCAGGCGGCAATGTATGAAATAGGCGAAATGTGGGAATACGACAAAATCACACCCGCTGTTGAACATCTTGCAACAGGCATTACAGAATACTGTATGTCTCTTGCTTATCCTTTAATTTTCGGCGCAGCGCACAGGGACAAAACCGCGATAATATCATGCCTTGTCAATGAATATCACCAGATTGGCGCAAGGATGGTTGCCGACTTTTTTGAACTGCACGGGTGGCACGGTTATTTTCTTGGCGCCAATACTCCGGTAAAGTCCCTTTTGGATATGATAAAGGATAGAAAGCCCGATATAGTGGCGCTTTCCATCAGCTTGTATTCAAATATTCCCGCGCTTATAAAAGTAATTGATGAAATCAGGTCGGATTTTCCCGCTATAAGGATAATTGCCGGCGGCCTTGGGCTTAAAAACGAAAACGGTATTTTTACCGGAAAATATACGGGCGTGTCAGCGGTAAAAGATCTGGACTCGCTGGAGAGGCTTTTAGATGAATACTGACGAAGAAAACCTGCTGCTTGAATATACCAAAAAGAATAACCTGATATTTTATTTTATCCTTGATAAGCAGGGAAACGTGAAAGAACATAATAAATTCGCCTCTGATTTTATTAAAAACGGCGGGGAAATATCCCATATCAAAGAGGTGTTTGTTGATTTTTACGGGCGGATAGACATAGAAAGCCTTTCAAAAAGCCCGGATACAGAACACATAATCAGCGTAAACAGTTTTTCCGGAATCCCGGAATCTTTTTATTTTAAGTTTCACCGGCTAAACGGTGATTTTATTGTTTTTGGAAGGCTTGACGTGATGGAATTGGAGCTTTTTCACACGAAATTAATTGAACTAAACAACGAATTCAGCAACATATCAAGGGAACTGCATAAAAGCAACGCGGAACTTAACAAACTTCACGAAATGAAAAATCTATTCCTTGGGATGGCTGTCCACGACCTGCGCAAACCTATAACCGTTATAAAGGGATTTTCAAGCCTTCTTTTAAACGGCGCCGCGGATAACGATAAAGAAATGCGCGGCGAATTCATCAGGCATATAGCGGGCGCCTGTGAAAATATGGAAACGCTTGTTAATAATTTTCTGGATTTGTCCGTAATTGAATCCGGCAGGTTAAAACTTTCAAAAACAAAGTTCAGTATAAAAGAAGAGATTCATCCAATGCTTATGTTTAATAAGATGAAGGCTGATAATCTGAAAATTAAGCTTGTAATAGAGGCTGATGACCTTGCACTGATTGCGGATAAATCAAAAATCCAGCAGGTTCTTGATAACTTAACCGCCAACGCGCTGGAATATACGCCCAAAGGCGGGACGGTCACGGTGCGCGCCGTACAGGATAACGCCATGGTTTTATTCACCGTTGACGATGAAGGTCCGGGTATACCCGAAGATAAAAAAAACAACCTGTTTAAACCCTTTGGCAGAACCGGCGTTATAAAAGCCAACGGGGAAAAAAGCACAGGTTTGGGCCTTGTTATATCAAAAAAAATAACGGAAGAACACGGCGGCTCCATAGGCGCGCAGAACAGGGAACAAAAGGGCGCCCGTTTCTGGTTTAAAATCCCGGCCGCTTAAAAGGGAGGCTGTATGGACAGGCAGGCACTTCTTGACTCGGCGCGTAAAATAATGGCGCCTTCCCCTGAAACCGCCAAAGAATTCAGCGATAAAAGGGTTATTCTCACGCGTATTATAAAACAGGTGCTGGACGCAAAATTAAGCCTTCCTGAATCTGATAAAGCGCAAAAAAGCGGAATGGACAGAAACGACCACACATATCATCTGATGCATATGGAAGGGCTTTTTACGGCGTACAGCCCGGAAGAATACGTGGACACCACGCTGTGGACCGCGCGCATGTACCGCTCGCACGGGTTTAACCTGAATCACTGGGAAACAATTCTTAAAACAATCACGGATATTTTCAAAACAGAACTGACGCCGAAAGCCTACGGGGAAATATATCCGTTTTATGAATGGATGATAAGCAATATTCCTGATTTTATTTCTATAACCGATAATCAGGCGCCTTAAAACAGTCAGGATAAAGAATAAATGAAAAATTTTTATAATTTGTTTCCTGATTTTTTAACATAAACACCAATAACAATAAGGAACACGCCCAGCCATTGAAAAAAATTCAGGGATTCTTTAAAACATACCACACCGCCAATCACCGGAATTACTATTGAATTGGCCGCGAAAAAGGGGATTATGCGGATAGCCCTGCCTTTGGTGTATGAAAACTGTAAAATTATAAAGGATACAGCGCCAATGAAAAGCCAAGTGTATAAGAATGGATTGGCAAAAACAGAAGGGGCGTTTAACGGGTTAGACGTGGTTACTTTCTGAAAAAGCGTTATAAAACCGGCTAAAGAGCCGGCAAAACCGCCCAAAACAGACCCCGTTATTTTACCCTCCCTGAACGATATTATAATAACAGTATAAACAGTAACGACAGCCGCAAGATAGATATATAAAGACAGGAGGTTTATTACGGATTTAACGGCTTCGCCCCGCGAAAAAACGCCTAAAAGCACCGAAGCGCCAAGTATCAAAACCACGCCGGCCAGTTCATTTGCCGTAATTTTTTCTTTCATGACAAAATGTGAAAACAGAATAAGCGCGGCAAGGCCTGTCCCGGACATTGCGCCTACCAGCGAAACGCCGCCCAAAGAAGTGGCGTACATAAAAATAAAAGGGGTGGCAGCCATAAGGCACGTCCCAAAAATCCAGATTGCCCGGCCTTTATACTTATTTAAACGCAGGGTATCAAGCCCTATCTTCTGTACGGCCTGGGAAATGCTGTTAATGGAACTTCCCAGGAACGTGATTATGATTGATAACACCTGATCGCTCATCCGGCATCCTTTATAAGATTTTATATCATTTTTATTATACCAAAACAGGCCGCCGCAGGCATAATATATAAATGCTTAACATACCGGAATTTTTTTGTTATGATAAAACATCATCAAAATATAAAACGAGGATGAAAAATGGAAAAAATTAAATTAATAGGCGAAAGAATAAAAACTTTAAGGGAAATTTCAGGCAAAACCGCCGATGAAACGGCAAAACTGTTAAACGTGCCCAAAGAAACGTATTTAAAATATGAAAAGGGCAGGGCTGATATTCCGGTCAGTTTTATCTTTGACGCGGCGCGCGCCTTTAACACGGAACTGACAGCTATTCTGACCGGAGACACCCCAAAACTTCATAAATACTGCGTTGTAAGAAAAGGCACAGCGCCTTTCGCCGGAAGAAAAAAAGAGTATATATACGGCGACCTTGCGTATAATTTTGCCGGCAAAAAAATGGAAGTTTTTGAAGTGACCGCCGGTGGAAAAATGCCGAAAGATTCCAATATTCACGCAGGGCAGGAATTTAACTATGTACTTGAAGGCGTTTTAAAAATACGTATTGATAATGATGAAATAACGCTTAAAAAGGGCGATTCCGTTTACTTTGACTCCGGCAGGCCCCATTTCATGAGCGCCGCGGGCGGAAAAAAGGCAAGATTTCTGGCGGTTATTGTATGACACACAAGCAGCCTTTTTCTCTTTTAAGCCGTTTTGTAAACCGCAATTTTACTTCGTATGAGGATTTTAAGGAAAATTACAGGGTTAAAATACCGGAAAATTTTAATTTTGGTTTTGACGTTGTTGACGAACTTGCCGCGGAAGCGCCCGGCCAGGCCGCTTTATCCTGGTGCAACGAATCCGGCGATTCGGCGTCATTTACTTTTGCTGATATAAAAAAATACAGCGATAAAGCCGCGTCCGCGCTTGTTAAGCTTGGCATAAAAAAAGGCGACCCTGTAATGCTTATGCTTAAACGCAGGTATGAATTCTGGTTTTTATGCGTGGCGCTTCATAAAATAGGCGCTGTATGCATCCCCGCGACTCACATGCTTACGGTTAAGGACCTTGTTTACCGAAATAATACCGCTGACATTAAAATGATAATCACAACAGAAGAAAAAGAAATGATGGATATGATAGATGAATCGCACCGCCATTCTCCGTCACTGACTATACGGGCGGCATTAAAGGCGGACAGGCCGGGCTGGATTAACATCAGCGCCGCAATTGAAAAAGGGGACGAAAATTTCAGCAGGCCTACCGGCAGTGATGCTGCGGATAATTCAAGCTTTCTTCTTGGATACTTTACATCCGGCACAACCGGAATGCCTAAAATTGTTAAACACAATTATACTTATCCGCTGGGGCATATAATAACAGCCGCTTTCTGGCAGGACGTGCAGCCTGGCGGGCTTCACCTGACGGTCGCGGACACCGGCTGGGCAAAAGCCGCCTGGGGAAAAATATACGGCCAGTGGATATGCGGCTGCGCCGTGATGGTTTATGATTATGATAAGTTCATGCCAAAATCGCTGCTTAAAATAATGGCTGACAAAAAAATAACTTCTTTCTGCGCGCCGCCCACAATTTACCGTTTTTTCATAAAAGAAGACCTTTCAGTTTATGATTTTAGTAACCTTAAACACTGTTCGGTCGCGGGAGAGCCTCTTAATCCTGAAGTTTATAACCAGTTTTTAAAGCAAACAGGACTTAAAATCAAAGAAGGTTTTGGCCAGTCGGAAACTGTGGCGGTTGTCGCCACATTTCCGTGGCTTGAACCAAAACCCGGTTCAATGGGAAAACCAAGCCCGGGTTTTGATGTTGACCTTATTGATGACAACGGCAAACCGTGCGCGCCCGGAGAAGAAGGGCACCTTATTATACGCACCGGAAACGGCAAACCCGCCGGTATGTTTGATGAATATTACAGGGCTGAAGAACTTACAAAAAAAGCCTGGAGCGGAAATATTTACAGGACCGGCGATATGGCATACCGCGATGAAGACGGTTTTTTCTGGTTTGTGGGGCGCGCTGATGACTGCTTTAAAAGTTCCGGATACAGAATAGGGCCTTTTGAAATAGAAAGCGCGCTATTGGAACATCCGGCAGTGCTTGAATGCGCAATTACGGCAGTCCCGGACCCGGATCGCGGCCTTGTGGCAAAAGCAACTGTTGTGCTTGCCAAAAACTATAACGCTTCGCCGGAACTTGCAAAAAAACTGCAGGAACACGTTAAAAAAGTGACAGCACCATACAAATACCCAAGGATAGTGGAATTTGTAAAGGAACTTCCAAAAACCATAAGCGGCAAGATAAAACGCATGGATATAAGAAAATCAGAAAAATAAAAGTCATAGCCGCTAATATACAAAATTTTCATTGCAGTTTTTATTCAATATGATATAAATATTAAAAATATCGCGGAGGGTATTATGAAAAAAGTACTTGCTGTATCAGGTATTATACTTGGAATTGTTTTAACCGCATTAATCGCGCTTCTTATCCACGCAGGGCTTTTCTTTAAGGT
>JAKQNO010000010.1 GCA_029565735.1 bacterium | reverse complement strand
TTTCCGCGCCGCCTTCAGCTAAAACCGCGTGCACAATTGCGCGCTTCTGATGTTCTTCAAGAAGCCGCGTGTCAAACCGACTTATTAAACCCATTGCTTCATCCGCAAAACCGGTTTTTATCCGGCTTAACATGTCATCTGTAAAACGCGCCGTTTCAATGTCCGCTGATGTCATCTGCCACCTTTAAGTTATGTATTTTAGTCAGGCCGCGCAGAAATAGGCGCTGTTGTATTTTACCGTCGTTATGGTGTTTTCGCGGATGTGAATGCAGTAATCTTTATACGCTATTACGGTCTCTGTGCCGCGGCTTAATTTTATCTTTGCGGCAAAGCCGTTGTTTATAATTTCTGCAGTTTTTTCAGATACTTCTTTAATATCCCTGCAGCCCGCTCTTTGAAACATTCTGTCTGCCGCGTGATGGCTTAAATACAGTTCCCTTTTGCCGTAGTTAAATTTAAGTTCCATAATTACCTCCCCTTTACTTTGTTTTTATCTTTTTCTAACGCCCTTTTAAGCCGTGCAAAATAAATAAGTATTTCTGAAAACGCCTCTCTTGTAATCCTGTTTTTATCAAAAGCCGAATATAAATTTGTTTTTACTCTTGCCATTTCCTGCTTTATCCCGGCAATTCCCTTTCTTTTTGTCTTTGCTCCGGAAAGATAATCTGTCACCAGCATCATAACGGCTCTGGCAGAGTTGGGAAGAGGGTCTCTTGAAAATGGATCGTTATTTTCACCCTGTCTTGTTAAATAATATAAACACTTCTGAAATTCCCTTGCGTTTTTGTAAAGTTCTGTCTCTTCTATCTCTAATTCCTTTTCTTTCTGTCTTTGCATGATGTCCTCCTATTAATCTTTTATATTCAACTGCCCCGCCCTAAAGGGCGCGCCTACCAGACCCAATTCTGCTATAAGTGTATTAAGCAATCCGCGTGCCACTGAAAAAAAGACGTAAATAAAGGGAATTTGGGGAAATAAAGGGTAAAAGTGTCAAAAAATGACAGGAGTAAGGCGGATGGTCGGAAGGTCGGTTTAGACCTGGTAGACGCGGGTCTTTAGCCCGCGGTTGGAGCGAGCATGCGCAGCGGAAATCCCCGGGCTTGTGCGAATTTATTCCTATAACGTCCTATATTTTTTTAAACATAAAAACGCGCGGGCTAAAGACCCGCGTCTACCAAAACGAAGCCAAAACGAAACTAAAACATAATACCAAAAACGCGCACCCTAAAGGGTTCGGCTACCAATACCAAAACAAATTCAAACCAACAACAACTGCCGCGGGCTGAAGACCCGCGTCTAACATTACAAAAATAACACCCACACATCAAAACGAGACGCAATATATTGCGCCTCTACGATAAGAACAACTAATAACTACTAAAAATAATACATGAATCATATTATTCAAGCGTTTTATTAAATTCATAAAGATATTCATATTTAAACGCGCCTGATATTCCTGTTTTACTTAAATTCAGTACTGTAAAATCGGCAGGTTTGTATTTGGCAATAAAATCACTTACTGAATTTTGCGAAAAATTTTCACCGTTCTTTTTTATCTCGTAAGCTCTTATCGCCTGCGTATCTGAAATAAAATCAATTTCAAGCCCGTTTTTTGTCCTGTAAAACTTTATCTCGTCCCTGCCCGGATACTGCACAGTAAGCTGCCTTAACGCGGCTGTTTCCAGCACACACCCGGCGTCTGTCCTTATTTCAAGAGGGTTAAAACTGTTTAAAACGGCATTTCTTAACCCATTATCTATGAAATAATATTTTGGCATTTTAACTATTTCTTTTGTCTTATTGCCGTGAAACGGCGTGACTTTTTTTATTACATACGTGCCTTCAAGCACAGATAAATATCGTTCCAGCGTGGATCTGGATATTGCCCCTAAAGCCTTGCACGCGCTGTTTATATTAAAAATCTGCCCGCTGTTTATTGCGGTATATTTTACAAGATTATTAAACCGCCCGTGTGATTCCGCCCCAAAGAATGAACTTATATCTTTTCTTATATATGATGAATATATTTCCTTTAATATTTCCACTTTCTTTTCAGTGTCATTTTCAACCGCAATACGCGGATAGCCGCCATACATGCAGAACTCTTCAAACAGAACACGCGCCTGCTTTGTTTCCGTTGGCCTTATGGCAAAGCGCAGGCTGTTACTTCCTTTAAATTCAAGAAACTCCCCAAAATTAAGGGGAAGAATTTCAAACACTATTTTTCTTCCTGTCATACTTTCTTTGAATGCTTCAGAAAGGCCCAGTGATGAAGACCCTGAAATAAATATTTTCAGCCTGTCCCCATGATGATCCACCAGATATTTAAGAAGCCTGCCCGCATCTTTAATGTAATGCACTTCATCAATAAAAAGGTATTGTTTTGTTTTTGCGCTGTCAATCATAAGCTCTTTTTTTACGTTTTCAATTCCGGATGAAAACAGATCTGATATTAAAGGGTCTTCGGCATCATAAAACAGAATATCTGTTTCTGCCGCTATTTTATTTTCCAGCAGGTGTTTTATAATATATAAAAGCAGGCTGGTCTTACCGGACTGCCGGGGTCCGGTTAAAACTATCATTTCTTTATCCGGAAGCCATTTTAAAATAGCATCTACATAATCTCTCTTAAATAAAGGTTTTTTCAGGTGTTGTTGAATATTCATACTTTTCTCCTTTATATTTTAACTTTAGCCTTACTAAATTATAACCATAAGTATAAAAAAGTCAACCTAAAATAAGGGTTTTTTGATGTTTTAGCCTGGTCTGGAAACAGATGCTTGGACGCTTAGAAGGCTTGGAAGATTGGTTTAGAACTGGTAGCCGCATCTCTTTTCCCGGCCGTCGCAGCTACTAAGCCGCTATGGAGGAGACAGCAGGGTGCGTTGTTTAAGGTATTAATACTGGAAGAGTGCAAAAATTAAAAACGCGCACCCTAAAGGGTTCGGCTACCAATACCAAAACAAATTCAAACCAACAACAACTGCCGCGGGCTGAAGACCCGCGTCTACCAGGACAAAGACAAAACCCAAGAGACGCAAATAAAATCAAAAATTCAAACCAAGACGCAATATATTGCGCCTCTACGATAAGAACAACTAATAACTACTAAAAATAAAAATGCCCTGCGGAGCAGGGCGTTTTTATATAGAAAAAAACTTTATTATTAAAAACTTATTCTTTGGTCAGTTCTTCTTTTAACTTATTTGCCATTCTTTTTGCAGCCTCTGCGGACAGTTCCTTAAAATCGCGCAGAATTTCGCCTGAAGGGTCAGCAACATTTGCTTCTATCTTATCCGGCCAGTTTTTCCCGCCGGACATTCTCCAGGTTACTGCTTTGTATGTGGGCCTTGCAAGCTTCATGGGCGCAAGGTCGTCCATTACAGGCCTTTCAAAATCCGCTATAATCTCGCCTGTCTTATCTATCATAACCATTGTCATATCGCATTTTATCGTGCTTACAACCCTGTCACCGCCAACAATAACCCTTACCCCCTGCGGAGGCGGCAGCAGCGTGTCTGCCAATACCACTATGACAGCGTCAAGTTTTGCGGCAGCGCATACAGCTTTGGCCTGTTCCAGCAATGCCATTTTAAGCCCCTGGTTTTCGCCGTTATCTGTAACCCTTTCGCCGTTTACGTATTTAATTGTTGTGCCTGATTCCGGATTATTAAAAAGCGTATAAGGAATAAACGGTACGCCCTTTGCGGCTATAAGAACTTCTTTGTGGTCATCAAGTACTTTCTGAGCCGCGGCAGCCGGATTTTCCCTTGCCGCGTTGGCAGCGGCAGCCGCCTGCATTCCATTTTTTAAAGCCGCCATAAAATCTGTACTTGTATCATCCTGCACCTTTGTTATCATTGCGTCCGGATTATCCTTGAAATACTTTAAAGCGCCTGTTGCCTTTGACATTGTCCCGGCGTAGTAATAAGCCGGCACTTTGGCAAGCGAAGCTGACGGCACAACAGTAAATAACCTTGCGGATTTCAGCTGGTATTCCGCCTGCGCCAGCGCGTAATCAGCGGCCTGCTGCATTACAGCGTCATTAGCGGCGTTTGAAGGCGCGGATTTTACCATTGTCAGGCTTAAAACACCCGCCCTTTTTACGCCAAGAAGAGCGTCTTTGTTAATCTGCGTCCCCGCGCAGCCAAACGATACAGCGGCAACAGCCGCTGCCAGTACAAACAGCAAAAACTTTTTCATATAATACCCTCCAAAGATTTAATAAAAGACTTAAAGTATACGACGTATAAAAGCATAAAAAGGTTTACATATTTATGTTAAAAACTACAAATCCCCATTGCAGATAAATTGCAGACAAACATGTACGCTTATTTTTTCATTATTCCCCTGAACTATATTACTGCAGCAGACACTCTGTATTTCTTACTTTTTATCCTGCTACTCTGTCGGCATAGGCCATTTTGCTGTCCGCAGCGCCGCAAGGTACTTTTCTTCCTGCTTAAAAAATTCATCATCAAACTTTTCAACACCGCTGTCTGTCGGGTTTTTCACGGTATATCTGCGCGCAAATTCGGCGGTCATAATACCGTTAAGCATTTTCTTGACATATACTATTGACTTTTCATATTTGCTGAAATCATTGTATGAACGTACTATATAAACGGCCGCCTCATTGTTATAAGCATAACCCAGGTTCATAACCTGCGCCGAAGCAACAGGGTCTCCTGACTTAAGCCTTTCTTTTACCGCGGATTTTAATACAGCGCCATGTTCGGCTGCCGTTATTGTCATGGATGGATAATAGCATAGTGTAAGTTTACGTTCAAAGTTTCCTATCCTCTGGTCCGCAGGTATGTATTCCAGGGTATAGTTGCCGTCAGTTTTAGAAGTACATGTCAGATTAAGCGTCTGTTCGTTAAAAATAACGCTCTTTTTGGCACCGGCCGCAAAAAGCGTGCCGCTGTAAAATAACACAAATAACAACATAACAAACCGCATCTTTTTCATCTTTTCCCTCCTGTTATATGAAAATCTGTTATTGATACACTATAGCATACATTCCTTATACTGAAAAGAACTGCAGTAATCAATCATCGCCGGACAATTATAATCCTGCCCCCATGCAGGCCATTTAATTGTACTTTTTGAGAAAATAAAAAAGCCGGGGCTTAATACCCCGGCTTTTTAGCTATTATTATCTGACGAATACTAATTAAAACTCATAACACGCGTACACCTGAAGTTCCCCGGTATTACTTGACCATCCCGTATGCTCCCCAATTCCGCCGGATGCTGAACTGGACCACGGATACATAAAATGTACATAGGTTGTGGAGGTATTATATTTTTTGACGGCAGACTCTTCGGCCGTTGCAACAAGCCAGAACGTTGTGTCCGCCGGTATTACTGTATCCGGAATGGCAAATCTGTTCCAGCCCGCTTTGGCTGTCACAACACCGGTTGAGGCAAGAAGGGTTCCCGGCTCATCTGAATTATCACCGTACACCGCAATTATGCATTTAGATGTTCTTGTCAGCAAAACATTTAACCCGTGTATCGTTATTTCTGACGGTACTGAAAATTTATTGCCTGCTATATAACCTGTTGATAAAAAAGAACTGGCATTCTGATCAACGGGATAACCCACAGAGTTAGTGCATTCAATTGGCGTGGGCGCGGGGCCGGGATTTGAAGTGTCACCGTTCTTACAGGATATGGACAAAATCTGTATAAATAAAACGATAAAAATAATAAAAATAATACTGTTGGCTTTTTTCATAATACCCCCTGTTAAATTTTAATAATATTATCATAAAAAATCACACCCCGTCAAATCATTTACACAAATGAACAGGATGGAATGGCAGAGGGACGGAGGGACAGATGCACGGAGGGACGGAAGTAAAACCAAAGATCTAAGACAACAACACGCGCGGATTTCCGCATCCGCCATATTTTCACAAAAGATCCGTGACTGCTGTGATAAAGATATACAAAAAATTATTAGACCGCTGTAAAACAAAAAAGCCCTGCGGAAACCGCAGGGCTTTTTGTAACTTATACGTTTTTAATTTTTTACATATGACATAAAGTTATTACCCAGCAATTCAATATAACTTGACGCTGAAATACCGGGTCCTGATATTACGCCGTATTTTTTATCCCAGGCGTAAAACTTTATCGAATACGTTCCGGAATTTATAAAAAGATTAGAATCCAATACAATAGGGCTGTTTGCGTTCCCCGGATTGGCTGTTGAAAATGCAGGAGTAGTTGAACCTGTTGAATCATATACGTAAACCATATCATAGTTTCCTTCATATAACCAAGAAACAGTATTTGTAGCAGCTGTAAATGTCTGGCCGCCGGGGTATACCGCGCTGGCCGTAAAATCAGCTCCATTTATCGTAACTTTAAGGTTTGCAGTCTGGCCTGCCGCATAATATCCCTGCGTGGTGCTTAGGGAATACTGCCCGGGAGTTGTCTGAGGAACAGGCGTTAAATTTACAACAACCGTCGCGTCCACGCATGGTGTTAAATTTTCTTTTACATAAATATCACACCATGCAAGAGGCATAGGATTGGTTCCTGCCGTACCGGCATTGTCCTGACCTCTGAAAAACGCCTGTATTGCGATAGTTGCCCATGGTGTGGGTGTTGCTACAACTGCCGGTGACGCAGGGCCTGAATCGTTCTTGGAACATGAAGCCATAATACAAATCATTGCTGTAACAAAACAAATAACAAAAACTTTTTTCATACAATTTTCCCCTTTTTTTTAACTGCTGTATTTAACACTTATTATCCGTGTTTTTTTAAAAGGTAAATTACCGCGGCTCCCGTAACTAAAATCATATACGGCAGAGCCTTATGCACGGCAATGACAATCTTTGCCGCGGGCTTTTCAAAACTTAACATGGCGCCTGTTGCAAACATTGCCGTTACAAATATTCCCGTAAAAACAGCGGCTGTTACTGAAACCATGTCACCCTTAAAAACCGCCCAATGTTCCCTGATTACAATAACCATAAATACAACCGCTGCCAGCGCCAGAAGTTTATGCGCGGTAAGGACAAGAGTATTAAACGGTTTGCCGTACTTTGAAAGCACAAAGCCCGTAATAATTACCACAGCATAAGACGCTATCGCGTAAATAACCTTATTTTCCATGCCGATACCCTCTTTATTTACCGGATTTAAACTGTTTTTCCCAGTCCACTTTTGCCGTAAACTGCATGACCACAAAAAGCGTTACCACAACAAGCGCGGTGATTGTAAGCCCTGTGTACCCCTGCAAAAAGAAAGCCGCGGAAAAAAGCACAAGGTAAACAAACTGCGACAGCCCGACTTCAAAATACGCGAATTTATTCCCTACCACAAGCCTCATGTAGCTTATTACAAGGAATATGGATACAGCGGACGCGATTGCAAAGGCAATGTAAATGTTTACCACATCCGCAAGGTATGACAGCATAAGGTGAAAACTGAAAAAAGCCGCGGCAAGGAAAAAGTAATTCATGGGATGAATCTTTATGCCTTTAATGGCGGTGATTATGAACATAAGGAAGAAAAAGAAGAAAAGCGAAACCGGCGCGAAAAAGCTTACCTGGCTGGCAAAAGGGCCGGGGTTAAGTTTCTTTGGCATTTCAAGTCCGATATTAATCCCTGACAGCAGGTTTTTGTAGTTCCACGTAAGTTCCCACCCTTTATCTGTTTTCTTTTTGGAAGAAGGCGACATTGCCCTTTCCGGAAAATCTATTTTGTCAAAATCCGTTGTCATAACAAGGTTAAAATTTTTCACGTTGGTGACGCTGCTGCCAAAACTGTACCACCAGCTGTCCATTCCCTGCGAAACATAAGAAACCGCGACAGAAGCCTTTTCGCCGGCTTTCATGGGAAGTTTAACAGAAACCCTTCCGTCTTTTGGCCTTACGTTTTCATATTTTTTGCCGTTTATTGTTATTAAGAAGTCATCATACACTCCGCTTGATGAAGGAAATTTATAGACAAAATTAATATCCGTATTTTTGCCGGCGGTGTTAATAAAGCCGTATTCACCCGCTATTTTTACTTTATATGTGGAATACCACAGCAGCCCTTTTTTGCGGTAATCAAGGTTAAAATCGGCCTTAAGGTCAGTGGATTCAAGGTTAATGCCAAACTGCTCCGTGGTTTCCACCGTCCGCGACATCATTTTATCGGTTTCTTCATCCCTTTCTTTCACTGACTTTAACTTCTTTTCTTCGTAAAATATTTCCGGCGCTTCCTGGTCCTGGCTTGCGCCCCACAGCCCGCCCACACGCTGTTTTAATTTGTCATCCTGCGAATAAGAACGGAAAGAAGTAATTGAACCCAGTATCATCCAGCCGATTAGCGCGATAACGTAAATAAGAATTAACGGAAATATTTTTTTCATTTTTAAACCCTCCGGATTTTTTTATACTTTATCACAACAGGCCGTCCGTGTCCAAAATAAAATTATGAATTTGCGCGACAATTCGGTTTTATACGGCAGCGGCAACAGAAGATAAAAAATTAACACCCTAAAGCGAGGCGCAATATATTGCGCCTCTACATTAAGAACATAATCAAAATTCGCGCGGGCTAAAGACCCGCGTCTATCAGGTCTAAACCGTCCCTCCGTGCATCCGTCCCTCTGTCCCTCGGCCTTTTCTATCCCTTAACCCTTCTGGTTGCTGACGCGTAAATTATAAGCAGTAATGCAAATAATGCTGCAAGTACTGCTGTTATTGCTTCCAGCGAAATCTGCCTTGCCAGAATTCCCATAAACGCCGGAATAAACGCGGAGCCCAAACTTGCGGCTGACATCTGCATTCCTATCGTGTTGCCCGCGTGATGATCGCCCACCCTGTCTTTGGTGTCTGACACAAGCGCGGGAAAAACCGGGGCTATTGAAAAACCTATGATTACTATTCCCGCGACTGACAGAACAGGTGATAAATTTAACCATACCAAAAGCGAACCCGCAAGCGCCGACGCAAGGCTTATTAAAACAAGCTTTCTTGTTTTAATCCGTTTTGAATAAATGCCTGCCGCTATTCTGCCAAGCGTAAACATAAGGTAAAAACTTCCGGCAAGCATGCCGGCTATAGCGGGCGCGACGCCGCGCGCTTCTGATAATATGGAATAAATCCAGAAGCCGTAGGAGATTTCCGCGCCGGAGTATAAGAAGAATAAAAGCATCCCTATCCACGCCGGAATATGCGCCATTGTTTTAAGAATGGGAGTGTCGTAATCGGTAAGTTTTTTTATATTCTCTTTTCTTGCAGCTTCGTCATAACGGTTCCATGATTTTATAATCAGCGCGAAAATAATGCCAAGCGCAATCTGAAACAGCCCCACTGTGATAAAACCCGGGCGCCAGCTTTGAAAATACTGCAGCCCCGCTGTCATGATAAAAGGGCCTGCTGTCACGCCTATGCCGTAGCTTGCGTGCATCCAGTGCATCTGGCGTTCGCCGTGGTTTGCCGCCACGTAAGTGTTTAACCCCGCGTCAATTCCGCCGGCGCCAAAACCGGTTAACACGCTTACCGCCGCGTACCAGCCCCAGGAAGGCACAAAACATTCGGTTATTAAAGCCGCGCCTGTCATCATGCACGACAGTGTTAAAAGTCCGGCGATTGATAATTTTGAAATAAGCCTGCCTGAAAAAAAACTTGAAACAAGATACCCGCAGGTCATGCAGACCATTGAAATTCCTATGGCATCAACAGGTATGTTAAAACTTTTTCTCATTGACGGCCACGCCACGCCTGTAAGCCCGTCAGGCATTCCAAGCGCTATAAAAGCAATGTAAATAAGCGCCAGCATAAACAATCCCTGCACGGAATCAGAAGTTTTAGTTTTCATGAATGTTCCTTTTATATTTTTTATAATTTTTATATTTTATTAGATTTGAAGGGATATTGATATAGAAATTATGAAGGGACGGAGAAATAGATGCTTGGACACTTGGATGTTTGAAGGCTTGGTTTTTCTAAAATCCGGCAGCCGCGTCCCTTTCCCGGCACTATGGCGGAGGTGTCAGGGCGCGTTGTTTACGTTATATTTATGCTTAAAGCTTTTTGCTTAATACGCCGCCGCCCTTTCTTTACCCCAATCCCCTGCCCTTTAAGTCTTTTAACGCGCGCAGTGCTTTTTCATAATCCGGTTTAAGTTTTAAGGCTTTTTCCAGATGCTCTTTTGCTTTTTTATAATGGCCTAAAAAAAAGTGGCTTACAGCCATATTGTGATGCACAACGTGGTTTATATCCGACAATTCGCAGTATTCTTTATACAGTTTAAGCGCGGCAGCGTGTTTTCCGTTCTGCCCAAGCTCAAGGGCCTGATTATAAAGTTTTTCGGCCTTATCTTCTTTTTCGTTTTCAGCGCATATTTCTTTGACCTGAAAACTGTAACTGACTCTAAGTTCCGGATTTCCCAACTGTTTTCTTTCCTCTATAACCGCCTGTTCGGGAGATTTACCGTCAAGCGCCATGTTGGGAAGTTTCATCCATTCCTGAACTTTTTTATCCGCTTCATCCTGATTGGTAATCTTTCTTTTCTGTAATTGTTCCTGCATATAAGACATTGCAAGCTCTATCACAGCTGTCTCTATAGGCCCTTTTTGCATTGAAAAAGGAAGCAGACTGTTCCAGAACTCATAGACAGCTTTTAAAAAATATTCCGTCATATCCTTGTTTTTACTCATGGCTTTACTCGCGTAGGGTTCAATAATATCATTCGGCATTGCCGTCCCTTTAGCGCCTTCTTCAAGTTCTTTAATAAGTTTTAATGTTTCATCCGCGGTGAATCCCGCACTGCCCGCTTCGTGCAAAAGCCGGTCTTTTTTGGACATTTTAACTTCATTTTTCCTCCCAAAAAGCCCTGCCACGTCAACCGGCGTAAGTTTTGCTTTTATGCCTTCAAAACGCCCCCGGTTAATTCTGATTATCGTAGCGGCTTCAGATGGCATTTTGACCGCGTTTGTTGCCATTATCTTAATATCTTCAAAAGGTAAAATACGGCCTATTATTACATCACCTTTTTGTATAAATTTTGTCAGCGCGGTGTCAGTTACATGGTGTTGTGTTGCTCCAAAAAGTTCACGCAGTATAGTCTCTTTACCGGTTTTTAAAGCCACAACTTCAAAAATCCCATACCAGTTATTTTTAAATCCGGCACATATTTCTTTATTATCAGGGTGTGTATCATAATTCTGTATAAAATCATCCAGCACCCCCTGATTTGTATCCGGCATTTTATAATCAAATATAAACCAGTCAAGCGCCATAATTCTCCGCTGATGCGGCTCTACAGGCATTAAATCAAACAGGGGTTCCTGTTCCTTTAATTTAGCAAACAAGACAGGCTTTGAGACTATAAACTCAAGAATATCCCTGTAAAATTCTTCCATAATATCCCTGTAATCGTACATTTCATTTTTTTCCATAATATCCTCCTTTTATATAACATTTATTATTAATCATCTGCTTTTCGCAGGTTTTTTATATAACATGCAAGTATTAAAGCGAGGCGCAATATATTGCGCCTCTACAGCAAAGAACGCAATACAACTGCCGCGCCCTAAAGGGACGCGCCTGCCATGCCCAAATCAAAACATAAAATATACACAAAAAAACCGAAATAATAATCCAATACTACTGATTATTATAAATCTTTTTATTCGCTTTCCATTTTTACATATGCGGTTGCCCTGCCGCTGCCGGTTTTTTTAATAAGTTTAAGTTTTACAAGCCTTGCAAGAGACTGGCCTGCGGTTTCCCTGTTCATTTTAAGTTTACTTACAACAATCTTATTTGTTATTGCTTCGTATTTTTCAAAAAGCCCCAGTATCGCCCTGTGGTTTTCAGAAATTAAAAAAAGAGGATTTGCGCCCTGCGCGGTTTCTTTTACTGTTTCAGCCTGCTTTAACAGGACATCAAAAATAAAATCAAACCACGGAATAATATTTTCCGACTTCTTACCCCTGTTCTTCTGGCTTTTTCTTAAAGCAAGGTAATATGCCGCCTTATTATCTTCTATTATTTTTTCAAGCGACGCGTAGCGCGCGTATGAATATCCGCTTTTTAAAAGCATCAGGTTTAAAATTGCCCTGCTAAGCCTTCCATTACCGTCCTGAAACGGGTGTATGGAAAGAAATTCAAGATTAAAGTTCGCGGCTATAAGCAGCGGATGAAAGATTCCGTCCGCATACGCTTTTACAGCCCAGTCAATAAGTTCCCTTGTTTCTTTCTGCGCCAGATAAGGTTCTGTGGGGTTAAAAATAACCGATTCATTTCCCTGATTATCCCTTGCCACAACGGCATTTGAAAGGAACTTGTACCTGCCCTTGTGACGTTTATCCTTTTCTGAGAATTTAAGCAATATATCGTGAAAGCCAAGAATTCTGTTTTCTGTTATCTGTATTTCTTTATAGTTTTCAAATATTATTTCAAGCAGTTCGGCATAACCCGCGACTTCCTGCGAATCTCTGTCTTTTAGCCTTGATACTTTAAACCCGCTAAGAAGCTTTTTAACCTGCTCATCGGACATCTTTGAGCCTTCTATTCGTGTTGATGAACCCACTGAAGACACAATTGTGCTCTGCTTTAAGTTTCCAAGCATCTGCGGGCCAAAGCCCGGAGCCGCTTTAAACCACCCTTTAAATTCATCTATTTTCGCTATTTTTCCGTAAATACGCGCCGCGTCGCTTCCGGAAATTTTATTTAACCTGCGGGTAAGATTTGATTCCATATTTCCTCCTTTTAACTATACCCAATTATACCCAATTGTACCCAATTAATCAACAGGAGAATTATGTAACCGGAGGTATGGATGTAAAGACACGGCTGGGCGGCCGGGAAATAAGGGCACGAGGGACAGTTGGAGCGAGCCTGCGAAGCGGAAATCCCCGGGCTTGCGCGAGTCTACGAGCGCAAGTGTTAGGGGAAGGGACGGAAGTAAAACCAAACATCCAAGACAACTGCCGCGCCCTAAAGGGACGCGCCTACCACTTCTAAACCCAGCCTCCTGGCTGCTAAGCCGCTGTTTTTACAGCGGGCAGTAATCCGCGTAGATAAAAAGTGTGGTAGTGCGGTATTCCTGCCGCGTGCCAAGGGACGCGGGAAGATCGTCCCCTGCTGTTGGATAAATTTCCAGCAGAGGGGCAGAAGGCATGGAACTATCTCCTTCTGTTATTGAAAAAAGCTTCATATCCCCGAAAACCTTAACAACAATACCATAAACCCCGCCTGAATTAATCTGTCTTTCAGGTATGGGAATTAAATTCCAGCCTTTATCTATCCTTACAATTCCAGACTGTGACATAATAGTGTCGCCGTTATATAATCCCACTTTCACATCCCCGCTATCCGCGGATTTAATGCTGATACTTTTAACAATTCCTGAATTATTTGCCTGATGTCTGCTTACCCATACAAGGTTACGCCCGACATCACAGTACTCCATATCGCCCATCTTTGTGCCAATGCTTTCCGCGTTATCACAGTCCGCGGCCGGCGTTGGAACTATATACGGCAGAAAAGGGTTGCTTCTTTCGGCGCACCCCGTGATAATTGCAAGCATTAATAAAACCGCAGCAGCTGATATTATAAATATTTTTTTCATTTAATACCCCCGCATGAACTCCACATCCACCCTATCTGTAACCTGTAAATAATATCGTCCGAATCAAGCGAGTCAAACGCGTACATTCTTATATTATGTGCGTATTCAGCGCCGGCATCAATTAAGAATCCGCCAAGCGAAAGCCTGAACCCAAGTTCGCATCCCATTGAAAAACCAAATACCTCGCCTGCTTCGCCGTCTTCATCGCCCTGACCGCCGCCCGGCCCATAATATTGATTAAACCTGCCATAGCCGCCGCCTAACACAGGCCCCACGTATAATCCCGCGGGAGAAGTAAAAGAAGGATTAACCTGCCACAGCGGATAAAAATCCGCGGCAAGTTTAACTCCCCAGAACATACCGTCAAGCCCTTCGTCATTGTACTGAATAAAATCCAGCCAAGTGCTTATTCCAAATAAGCCGCAGTCGCCCCATCCCATCTTTATGTCAAAATCTTTCTGCGCGTGATTACCTTCTATTATTCTTGCAATCGCAAGCGTATCTGTTTCCATATAGAATCCGTCTCTTTCTTCCTCTGTTTCTGTTTTAGCCCGGGGTTCTTTTATTGCCTGCTCTTTTTTCAGCTCTTCTATAACTTCTTTTTTAATCCTTTCCTTCATTTCCTCTTCTGTTTCTTTTTTCTGCCGCGCGGCAGCAGGAGTGTTTACCGCAGAAGGCGTATAAGCAGGCACAAAAACGGTGTAAGTGGCTGTTGCTGTATTAACGGCTGTCGGAGTATTTGTGGCTGTCGCGGTATACACAGGGGTGTTTGCGGGAGTATCCGTGTAAGCAGGCGAAGGTTCATTGTAATAGGCCTCTGCTTTTTTTACCTGCTTTTTTACGGCAGGGGTGATGTCAAACGGAACATTTGCGCTGCCGGCCTTTTCGTGGTATGTAATGCCCGCGCCAAGCGCCACGCGGCCGCTTGTGGAAAAAGAACAGGTGAAATCAAGGCTTGTTTTATGCCCTATAAAATTGCTTGCGCCTAATAGCAGGGACAATTCCATATTATCAAGGCTTCCGCCGCTGCTTAACTGCAGCCCGCCGTTTAAGTCAAAACTTTCGGACACAAACAGGTGGCCCCTGCCAAGGACTCCCAGTGACACGGAATTTTCCATCACGTTTAAGCTTACCGAAGCGTCCAGTATATTTTTAAAAAAATAAGTGCCCGCGTAAAAATTCAATGACACCGCGCCGGCGTTTCCCAGTAAATTGCCTGAAAGAAAAAAGTCAGAACCTGTTTCCGCCTTTGCGCCCGGACCCCATTCTTCCGCCAGTTTCGCGCGGCCGCTTTTGTCAATTTCCCATAATTCACAGTTTATTCCGTACCCGCTTACCGACACCATGCAGGTTCTGCCGCTGTTAAGTTCCGCCCATTGTTCAACCGCGCTTTTTACAGCAGCTTTTTGGGAATTTTTTGCCAGCAGCGTGAATTTTTCGGAAACGCCAAGCAGAAGGATTCCGCCGCTTTTTAAGGAAGCGTTTTCAAACATTCCGCTTTTATAAACATCTGAACCCTTAAATTCTTCAAGAGCCCCCGCGGGCGCAGCCGCCGAAAAAACAAAAAACAATGATGCCGCGATAATTGTCCTGAACAGTATTTTCATCTTAGAAATACCTTGTCATGCCGACATAGGCGGAAATAGACGGGTCTTCGCTTGCAAGGCTTTTATTAAGCGAAACTATAATATCCGCGCTGCTTGACTTATTGTCAAGGTACCAGGAAAATCCGCCGTTTAAGGCTATGGATATTGAAAGGCCGTTTTCCGACACGCCAAAATTAACAGCCGCCCCGGGATTTATGCTGTAATTGTCATCAAAATAGTACCTGTAAGCGGAGCTGACGGACAATACCAGCCCTGAAACAGTCTCGTAACCAAGGCCAAGCGACACGTCCATTTCCTTTATAATCATAACGCCAAGCTTGCCGGAAAGAGAAAGGGTAAAATCGCTTCCGCCGCCGAATCCGGCGTTTGCCCCGCCAAAACTTAGCACATATATCTCTTTGTTCATGGCGTTTTCATTCTCCGGATTCTTATCGCGCATCCACGCGTCTTTTTCCTCTTCTTTCATTTTTCCAAGTTCATTTACCCTTTCGCTTATCTTTTTTCTGTCATCAGCGGAAAGGCCGGTTAAGGTCTCTGCCGCGCGCGCGCAGTCACGCGCCGCGTCAAAAGCGCCGGCGCCTTCCAGCGCAAGCGAACACCCCATATAAGCGACAACCCAGCCGGGATATTTTTCGGATAAACCGCAGAAAAGATATGCCGCGTGGAAATATTTTCCTTCCGAATATGAAATCATTGCGGCTTTAAGTCCTTCTTTCGCGTCCTGTGACTTTGGCTGCGCTTGTTTTACGCCGCGCGGTAAATCTTTTGCCTGCGCCATTTTTTGTCCGCACAGATTATTTTCAGCTGCCGCTCCCGCTGCCTTTTGCGCAAGTGCTGCGTGATAGCCGCCCCCGTTTTTGGCTGTGTCCCACATGTTATTCCCAATTGAGCGGTAGCCCGCAAGGCTGAATATCCACCCCGCGTAATAATACGCGGCCGAACCAAACGGTTCCTGCTGCCTGCTGTTATCAAGGCAGTTCATTGCGGGTTCAGACATTCCGCCAAGCGCCAGCGCAAGTGCGTATTCCGGCCTTATTTCATTCCATTCCGCCGAATCCTTAAGCGATTTATAATAAGCAATTGAATTTATAATGTCGCCCTGCGCCATAAAATCCCTTGCCGCGGCCACGCGTTCAGCTGTATTCCACGGCATTGACGCCGGCGGTGTTTTGTATTTTACGGCGCGGCTGCCGCAGGTGCCGGGGCTGAATTCGGGCAGCGATTTGGCAAAGCCTGAAGCGGCAATAAAAAAACACGCAAGCGCGGCAGGCAATAAAATAAATTTTTTCATTTAAGCGCGTATCCTTTAAAATCCGAAATATTTTCAACCTGAACCACAGCGGTTTCCGCCGGAATGTACACGTATAATTTTCCGCCGGATAACGCAATTGACGGATTTGATACGGCTAAAAATTCCGTGCTGCCGTTTTTCCCGGCATATCCAACGCCTTTTGCGGTGCAGTAAAAAATCCCGGCATTAATATCATAAGCAAGCCCGGTAATTGTCTCTTTTGAATGTTTAAAAAACCCTTCTGCCTTATCAAGCCCCGTCACTGATGACACCACAAGTTTATCCATTGCAATAAATGTTGTTTTGCCGTCGCCTGCCGCTGCGGAGATTTTATTTCCGGCGGAGAATAATTTTTTATATACCATCTTCATTCCGTCATTTTTGTCCCTGGTAACATTTTCCCCGGCTGCGGTAAACACTTCATACCTGCCATTGTCCGGATTTTTTCCTGACACATAAATAACATTACCCGCGCCGCTGTAGAGCCTGCATTCATTTACGGGAAGTTTTGCAATTGGCTGGAAAGGGTGAATGCCGGTGTCAGTGCCGTTGTTTTTTACGGGCGGGATATAACCCAGATAACCTTTTGCGGCAAAATACAGAGAGCCTTTTTCGGTCAGGACAAAATCATCATACTGCCGGTCAATGCCAAACATGTAATTTTTATTGGGGTTAAGCACATATTTTCCGTCCCGTCCAAGCCATATATTGCCGCTACCATCCATTTTAAAAATTATTCCTGCGCCTTTATCTTTAACCTCTGCCGGCGGTATTATCCAGTTAAACTTTACTTTGCTTCCCGCGGGCAGCAGCACTGCCGCGTTTTTTACAAGCTGTGAACACTGCGCAAATACGGGCAGAAGAATAAAAACCGCCGTTAATAAAAACGCTTTTACCGCAAAATTTTTTTTGGATGCCATGTTATTGCCCGTTGTAGTCATTTTTTAAAAGCTCCCTTACATCGCTCATTGTGCTGTTGGGGTTTGTAGCTATATCGCCCGCTTTTTTAAGGCCCTGCATCACGTTTTCCGTAAGGTTAGTTGTATAGTTCTGAATAACTTTTATGCTTAACTTGGAAATTTCCCCCTGAATACCTTCCATCTTTCCTGAAAGGTATCCCACAAACTGATTGTTCATTTCCGCGCCAAGCGCTTCATTACCCTGTTTGGCCGCGGTGTCAAGATTTTTTACGTTATCATATATTCCGTACAGTTCCACGGCCGTGCCCATGGCCCCTTTTATTTTTTCATTTCCGCCTGACAGCGCGTCCATTGTTGCGTCCATTCCCGCGTCTGTCACTTTTCCTTCAATCTTTGAATACATATCAGATGCCAGAAAACCTGCCAGCCCCGAAGATTTTTCAGAACCCCCGGAAAGCCCGGCTGCCTGCGTTTCAGCCTGCCTGTAGTTTTCGTCATCAAATTTCAATGACCGCTTTTCGTCAATAACAGACGGAAGACTTTTTCCCGCGCGTTCTTCAAACGGCGCGGCAGGATCATATTTTTTTAAATCTTCAGGGTATACGGTAGTCTGCCCTTCATCAAGGCAGACCACATTAGGGTCATTGCAGGGATTAACACGGGGTTTTGCGGCAGCCGGTTTAACCGCGGTTTTGCCCGCGCCTTCTCCGTCAAATTCATTGTAAGCGGCAAGCATCTTTGCCGTCCAGTAATCGCGCGACCCCATCTGCCCGCCGTATGACATTATGTAATCCTGCGGGTTATTAAAGCCGTAATCCAAAGCGACACGTTTTAAAACTTCCCATTTTTTTTCCGCGGACATAAGCCACGCTTTTGTACCGTCCTGAGAATTGGGCGTAAAAAAACCCGCGCCGTAAGTGTCTGCCTGAACATTAACGCTTCCGCCCGCGCTGCTTCCATGGCTGCAGTCTGGCATGTTGCCGGCGCACGTGCATCCCGGAAAATACGCGGCTGCCATGCCCGGGCAGCAGTGCATATAGTCGTTTGGGTTTATCGATGTTGAATACGAAGTGACCGTGATAATTCTTGCCCCGCAGAACCTGCAGGTAAGCGTGCACGACGCGCTGTATTCGGTGCCTGTGCAGGTCATGTTTATCCATTCAACGGTGGTGGAATATGAGTAACTGAAAATACCGGCAGGAATAAAAGCACAGAACAAAATTAATAACAGTTTTTTGAATTTCATTATTGTTACCTAACCGCCGTTTGTCAGTCTGAAATTCCCGTGCTTTATAAATCTAAATTACCACCTGGTTAGGCAAAAGTCAATTGAATTGTATTTTTGTTCACTATTTTACAATATTTTACTGAATATTATATTACATAATATAAATTTTTCTAAAAAATAAAAAAGGAGAAAAGAATAAATACTTTTCCCCTTTTTTATTATCAGCAAAAAACTATTAAAGTTTACTTTGTCACAGCAATAGTTGTTAATGCTTCTATCATTATATCTCCGGAATTTGGAACCACCGGCCCTGTAAACGCATTTGCTTCAACATGATAAGGATAAACCGAAACACTATAATCACCGGGATCAGGGAATGCCGAACCCGGTATTTCAAATCCCGAATCTATATCAGCCATGAAATCCATCGAATTGTAAATCACTGAAGCTCCCTGTTTTACAAAAAGAAAATCCGAATTACCTTCATATTGATAGGTTACAGTATTGCCTGCCAAAGCTATATTTCCGCCCGGTCCGGTTCTTTCACATAAAAAATCCCCGTACTCTGTTTCAATCAGTACAGAATAAACAATACCCGCTGTGTATCCTGCTGTGGCTCCGGATTTTTCATAAGCGTCTGAGCCGTTGTAAATCAGTGTGTCTTCATTTACCGTAATTGTTGCGTACTGATATAATGCGTTATTAATATTAACAGTTATCCAGTAATCTTTTTCAGAATTAACCCCGTTTATAAAAGCGCTGATATTTACTTTTGGTGTCGGAGAAGGGGTCAGCGACACGCTTGTGGGTGTCTGTGTCGCCGCAGGCGAAGCAGCAGCAGGAGAATCGTTCTTAGAACATGAAACCAGGGAAAAAATTACCGCAATAGGAAAAATCAAATACAACATTTTTTTCATGAATGCCTCCCGTTTTTTTAATTACCGTCAGATTTTAAATATAAAAATACAAAATGTCAAACAGAATAAACGGCAGAAAGGCCGCATTCCTTCCGTACATCCTGCCCTTTGCCCTTCGGGTTCTCCAAATATGCTATAATAAATCCCTTATTAAAACCGAAAGGAAAAGCATATGCCTTCAAAATGGGTTACTTCAAAGGGCTCTGTAATAACGCTTGTGGTATCGGGCAGGAACAACATTTTTCTTGTGGAATCACAGGACACAGTCCTGCTTGTGGACGCGGGCATGGGTTATATGTACGACAATCTGCTGTTAAAAATTAAAAAAACCGGCGCTGTGCCTTCTGTTATCGCGTTAACCCACGCGCATTATGACCATGTGGAAAATACTTTAAAACTTAAAGAACACTTTGGCGCCGGGGTGCTTATTCACCGCGCCGAAGCTGAACATTTAAAAGCAGGGGTGAACCCGGAAGATAAACCGGTTAAGGGAAAATTTACGATAGAGGGTGAAAATTATCCGCCTGTAATACCGGATATTATTGTTGATGATGTTTACGAAGCAGGCGGCGGAATTGTAATTATGCACACCCCCGGCCACACGCCCGGTTCTGTAAGCGTGATAGTGGATGATGAAATTGCCGCCGTAGGCGACGCGATGTTTAACGTGTTTCCGGGCCAGGCAATGGTGCCGTATGTCATGGACAGGCGGATGCTTTTAAAAAGCTGGAAAAAATTGCTGGATACAAAGTGCGGTATTTTTCTGCCGTCGCACGGCAGGGCAATTACAAGGCAGACCGTGGAAAAGGTTTATAAAAAGTACGCTTAATTTACAATTACCAGCTTCTTAAGCTCCCCTTTTGTTGTCTTTCCGTTTTCAACAATCACAAACCGCGTAAACCATATCCCCGGCGCAAGGCTGGGAGAGGAGAATGTGACACGCTGTTCGCCTGAATTCACGTTTTGTGTCTCTTCCTTTACTTTTCTTCCGTCTATGGAGTATATCTGCAGTGTGACTTTAGCGCTGCCCGTGAATTTAAACAGCGCGTAAATGGGAGCGTTGTTTGACGCGGGGTTAGGATATATTTTTCCGCTTAAAACATCAAAATAATAATCCTGCACCGCGGGCGTTAAAAAAGGCGTCGCGGTAATTGTGATTGTGGGAGTAACAGTCGGGGTAAAAGGCACAGGAGTCAATGTCACGGTTTTTGTTATGGTATTTGTCATTGTTACGGTTTTTGTATTTGTAGGCGAGCAGGTTGCCGTGATTGTCATTGTATTTGTATTGGTACTTGTCGCCGTCTCCGTCACCGTGCCTGTTTGTGTCTGTGTCGCGGTCTCTGTCTGTGACGCTGTGGCTGTTGAAGTTTCAGTTGCTGTTTCAGTCACAGTTTCCGAAACGGTTTCTGTGACAGTTTCAGTTGCGGTCTCTGTAACCGTATCTGTCAGCGTCTCTGTTACTGTTTCTGTCGCGGTCTCTGTAACCGTAGGCGTTTCTGTGTCTGTTATCGCGTACGCGAAAGCAGAACATGCAAAAACAAACGCGGTTATAAAAAATATTTTTTTCATTGTTTCACCAGTTTCAGCCAGTACTTCAGCACTTCATTGTCAGGCGAAAAGAACAGCGCCTTTTCAAAATACTGCGCGGAATTCCTATTGTCGCGCAGGTTGTAATAACACAGCCCGACCCTCTGATAGAAGGATGATTTTTCATTGTCTTTCATTGAATCCAAATCTTTCCAGTACAGCACATTTATACGTTCGTAGAATTTAACAGCCTGCGAATATTTTTTCGCGCGGAAATAGTAATCCCCGCTTTTCATGTATTCCGTAAAATTCTGCGCGGGCTCGCGTATTGCTTTCGTTTCCCCGCTTTCTTCTTTTTTATCTTCCGCGCCGAAAGA
>JAKQNO010000001.1 GCA_029565735.1 bacterium | reverse complement strand
AAACAGCAGGCGGTCATTATGGTGGAAAGCGAAGAACTTCTTTTAAGTTCCATGCCCGGCGGGGAGGACGACAAGTCATCCAGAATATTTGAAGCCATAACCCCGGCGTTAAATAAGATGCTTAATGATATCAGAAGGGCTTTTGATTACTACGAAAGCACGGTAAAAAGAAAACCGGTGCAGAAGATACTTTTAAGCGGCGGCACATCCAAGATAAAAAACATAGACAGGTTCCTGTCAGAGCGGCTTGGCATACCGGTGGAAATTAACTATCCGTTTAAGAATATCAATATCAGCTCAAAAAACTTTGATTTTGACTACCTAAGGGCAAACGCGGTGCATTTTAATGTCGCGCTTGGGCTGGCGTTAAGATCGGCGGAAAAACTATGATAGAGATAAACCTTCTTCCGCCTAAGATAAAAAAAGCTAAAAAAATGCAGCTTTTTTATGTTTTTGGAATTTTAGCCGCGGGCGCGGTAATTGCGGTCCTTGCCGGAATGGTAATCGCGCAGAACAACAGGGTTAAAGAGACGGAAAGAAAGATTAAAACAATAGAGGCTGAATCAGCCGCGCTTCAGGATAAAATAGCGGAAGTTAAAAAGTTTAATGCCCTTGAGGACGCGCTAAAAAAGAAAAGGCAGATAGTTGAAAGCCTTTTGATTGACCAGTCGGCATGGATAAAGCTTCTTGATATGCTTGCTGAAAAGATTTATCCCGATATGTGGCTGTTAGAAGTTTCTCACGAGAAAGCAAAAGAAGAAGGCGCACAGGTCAAAGTGGCGGGTTATGCCGCATCAAGGGCTGTACTGGCGGACTTTGTAAGAAGGCTTGAAGAAGACGAGTCCGTTTCATCAATCGGAATAACGAAGATAGAGATGACAGATAAGTATGGCGCGGGTTGGGTGGGTTTTGAATTTAATTTTACTTATTCCGTACGCCCTTTAAAAAAGCAGGGATAAAAAATGGACCTTAAAAAATTAAAGGATATAAAGCTTACACAGAAACAGCAGACTGCAATCGCGACGGTTGTCATGATTGTGGGTTTTGGAGGCTACGCCTACTGGAATTATCTTTACAGCCCGCTTGTCAAGAAAAATAAGGATAAAACAGTTATACTTCAGCAGAAACAAAAAGACCTTCAGGATGCTAAAAATATGGTTTCAAAGTATCCTGAATTTTTGGCCAGGGCCAGCGCTATTAACAGCGAGACTGAATATCTGAATTCAAGGCTTCCGGAAAAGTTAAGTTTTGCCGAATTAATTAAAGAAATATCGGATAAGGCCGCGGCAAGCGATGTAACGATAGAAAATTTTTCGCCCGAGAAAGAGACAAAAAAGGGCGAATATACGGAAAAGCGGTTCAGATTCACCACTCGTTCGGGTTACGCAAACCTTGGAAATTTAATAACAGGGCTGGGTTATTCAAAAATGGTTATTATATGCGATGAACTAAAGGTGAGAATGGATGAAGATGATATTTACGCAAAAAATAATATCCGCACGGAAATGGTGCTTAAGATTTACAATTATCCAAAGGCGGCAGAACAAAAATGAATACGCTTAAATTGTTAACGGCCGGTTTTGCTGTGTTTTTTGCCGTTGTTTTTTTACCGGTAAATTCAGGCGCGGAAGTTTCAGATTTTTCTGCAAAGCCTGTTTTTGAATATAAAGTTGAAAGCGGAAGGGATCCGTTTTCTCCGAAACAGCTTGTAACTTATGTAAGGACGCAGTCCAACGTCCAGATAAGTTCACTGATGCTGGAAGGCATTACGATTACCGGAAACAGCAAATCCGCGCTTTTGCGCACAACCGGCGGTTTCCTTTTCAGTTACATTTTTGAAAACGGAAAACTTTACGGTGACAATTCAAAAGTTATTGAAGGGATTACCGGAAAGATTCTTAACAAGAATGAAGTCCTTTTGAAGCAGGGCGACAGGGAAATTATTTTTAAACTTGAAAAAGACGCGACAGGATACAATATAGGTCCTGAAGAAGAATAAATATCCGGGCATAAAATGCCCTTGATTGATAAAATAAAATAGAAAAACAGGAGGCGCGATGAATAATAAACAAGTTTTATTGGCGCTATTTTTTATTTCAATGCTTTTTGTTGCCGGGCTGCCGGCATTAAGCGCGGAGGATGAAGAATTCATAAGCGTTTCGCCGGTGGAAAAGGCGGAAACTTCATCGGCAATGGAAGCCGGAGCTGTTAAAGCTGTTCCGGCTGCGGTAAAACCCGCGGTAAAAGGCGCGGCTATTGATGGTATAAACAGTTCGGAAACTGACGCAAAAGTGAAAGTCACGGTCAATGTTTCTGATAAAGTAAAATATAAAGCGACCGAATTATCATCGCCGGCAAGGATTCTTCTGCAGCTTGAAAATACATCAACAAAGTCGGATACCATAAAGGTTGACAAAGGTGCTGTAGGCAAGGTAAGGCTTGCCCCTCATGATTCAACAGCATGGGTTGTAATTGATTTAAACGAAGGAAAAAAATGGCAGGCAGGCGTTCAGGGCAACAGTATTTTTGTGGAAGTGGAAAAGGGCGCGTCTGCCGCGCCGAAAGCTGATGCTGAAGCCGAAATAAGAAAACCCTCGGGTATGATTTACCGGGTTGTGGACGTTGCTGCGTCGGAGCAGGATTCAAAAGTAAGGGTGATAATAACAACGGACGGGCCCGCGAAATACAGGATGAAAAAAGACTCGAAAAACAAAAGTTTAAGGCTTGATGTGGTTGACGCGGTTTCATCTGTGGTTTCAAGTTCTGTGGCTGTGAATAAGGGAACGGTTAAAAGCATAGGCATAACCGAAAACAAAAAGTCAAAAGAAGTCGGTATTAACATGAATTTATCCAAGGATTCCCCCTACACGGTGGTAAGGGATCATAATCAGATAATAGTGGATGTTGAAAAAGGGGAAGAAGAAGCGCAGGCTAAAAACAAAAATTTAAACTTAAGGCAGAAGTTATCAATAAATGTTCAGAATGCCAGTTTGCCCGGAGTTTTAAGGATGCTTGCTTCGCAGACCGGTTTTGAGTTTATAACAAGCCAGTCAGTCGCCCTTGCGGCTCCTGTTACCATGAAAGAAGACGACCAGCCGTTAAGCGTGATTTTAAGGGACCTTCTTGTTCCGCAGAACCTGTATTATGAAGTCCGCGGAGACATGATAAAAATAGGGTCTCCTGTTGAAATAAAAACAGAAAAAGCCATGCTTCCCAAAGTTACAAGGCATTATTCGCCAAGGACGATGAAAGATACGGATCTTTTAAAAATACTGCAGAAACAGGTTGCGTCAAATCCCATGCTTGATGTAATAATTGATGAAGACTCTTCGCCGGGGATGAATAAAATACTTGTAAACGGGACAAGATACGATATAGACACTGTTATGGATATGATTGCCGGGATTGACGTGTCTGACGGCAATTCTGAAGAGTATAGTTCGGGCATAGTGACAAAAATATTCAAACTAAAAAATATAAGGCTTATGACAAGGGCGGGAGATACGCTTGAAGGCGACACTATAACGGAATTAAAAAATATTATTACTCAGACGCTGGAAAGCGATGATGAAGCAAGCGTTAACTTTGATTTAAGGACATCAAGCATTGTGGTGACCGCAAGCCAGACTTACATGAAAAGGGTTGAAAAAATAATTGAATCCCTTGATGTACGTGTACCGCAGGTAATAATAGAGGCAAAACTTTACGAAGTTAATGTAAACAACATAAAGGATCTTGGCGTGGCGTGGGACGCTTCTTCGCAGAACACAGAGCCGTATATTAAAGGCGAAATGATTCCGCTTGCCGTAAACCCGGCGGGCAAGCTTACGCTTGGCACCATATTAAGCGGATTCAAGATAAACGCGTATTTAAACGCCCTGGAGCAGAAGAACGAAGCAAAACTGCTGTCTGCCCCCAAAATAGCGGTTCAGTCGGACAGGGAAGCGGTAATAGAGACAATGAGAAGGACATATTACGAAGTTCAGAACATTGTCACCAACGCCAATTCCGCGCCCATTATAACAACTGAATATAAAAACCTTGACCTGCCAATTTCATTAAGGGTGGTTCCTAAGATAAATAATAAAAACGAAATTGATATGAACGTGACCGTAAAAGTCGTAAAACTTGTCGGCACCACATCCACATCGGCCGGCCCGCCCGACACTTCAGAGCAGGAAGCCACCACTTACGTTAAAGCTTCAAATAATGACACGCTTGTTATAGGCGGCCTGATGAGCGAACGTATTTATGACACTGTTGAAAAAGTACCCCTGCTTGGCGATATTCCGCTTCTGGGTGAGCTGTTTAAAAGCACAAAAAAATCCGCAGAGAAGGTGGAGTTGATTGTGTTTTTAACCCCTTCTATTGTAGAAGACTGAAAATAGACGCATGTTAAGATTTTTAACTGCGGGAGAGTCGCACGGAAAAGGCCTTGTTGTAATCATTGACGGCGTCCCGTCAAATATTCCCTTAAAGCAGGAGGATTTTGACAGCTACCTTGCAGAAAGGCAGAAAGGGTACGGGCGCGGCGGAAGGCAGAAAATTGAGACAGACCGCGCCGAGATAATATCCGGAATACGTTTTGGAAAAACAACAGGCGCGCCTGTAAGTGTTTTTATAAAAAACAGGGATTTTGAAAACTGGGCGGCTAAAATGGACGCCTGGCAGCGCCCTGCCGGGCTTGAGGAACTTAACATACCAAGGCCGGGACACGCTGACCTGTCCGGGGGAATACGGTATAATCACAAAGATTTCAGAAACGTGCTGGAACGCGCCAGCGCCAGGGAGACGGCGGCAAGGATAACAGCCGGCGCGCTTGCGGTAAAATTTTTAAAAATGTTTGACGTTGAAGTCTTTGGTTTTGTCGATGCCATAGCCGGTGTTGCGGCGCAGTATTCAAAAGACGCGCCCGTTAAAGAAATAAAAAAACTTGCCGCACAAGCAGATGCGGCATCACAGGCCTGCCTTCGTTTTCCGGATAAAAACAGTGTATCAAACGTAAAAGCCGCCATTGATATGGCGGTTAAAGAAGGCGACACACTGGGCGGTGTTTTAAAAATTATCACTTCAGAGCTTCCTCCGGGGCTTGGCGATTATACGCAGTGGGATAAAAAACTTGACGCGCGGCTTGCAATGGCCTTAATGAGCCTTCAGGCGGTGAAAGGCGTTGAAATAGGCGCGGGCTTTGCCTATGCGTCAGCCACCGGAAGCGCGATGCATGATGAAATTTTTCATTCGGCAAAGGCCGGTTATTACAGGAAAACAAATAATTCCGGCGGAATTGAAGGCGGAATGACAAATGGCAATCAACTGGAAATTAAGGCGGCGTTAAAGCCCATTTCCACGGTTTTAAAGGGATTAAAATCCGTTAATGTAAAAAATAAAAAAGCGGTTAAGACGGTATATGAAAGGTCTGATGTATGCGCCGTGCCTGCCGCTTCTTTAATAGCGGAAACCATAGTCGCGTTTGAACTGGCAAAAGCATTCCAGGAAAAATTTGGCAGCGGGGATATGGATTATATACTGTCAAATTACGAAAACTACAGGAAATACTTAAAGAAGTACCGGGGGTAATTTGAAGAATATTGTGTTAATAGGTTTTATGGGGAGCGGGAAAACATCGGTAGGGAAAAAAATTGCGGAATCAGCCTGCTTAAAGTTCACCGATGTTGACGCGGAAATAGAAAAAAACTCAAAGATGAAAATTAAAGATATTTTCGCGCGGCGCGGAGAAAATTATTTCAGGGTGCTGGAAACAGCGGCCCTTAAAAAAGTTGCATCGCGGGCAGGCGCGGTAATATCAACGGGCGGCGGAATAATAAAAATGCGGCGCAATTTTCCGCTTTTAAAAAAAGCGGGCGTTGTTGTGTACTTAAAGAACTCCTTTGCCGTATCCGCAAGGCGCCTTGAAGGAAAAGACGACAGGCCGCTTTTTAGGAAAGATAATATTAAAAGCGCCAGGCAGCTTTATAAAAGCAGGCTGGCATTATACAAAGAAGCATCGGATATCACGGTTGTAACGGATAAAAAAAATATTGACGAAGCCGCGCGGCTTATAATAAAAAAAACGGAGAATTTTTTTGGAACAGGTAAAAGTAAAATTAAAAAATAACCCTTATACGGTTTATATGGGGGCAAACGCCCTTGAAAGAACCGGAGAGATACTGTCCGGTTTCAAAAAAGGCGGCAGGGCCCTTATAGTCAGCAATAAAAAAGTTTTTTCCCTTTACGGAAAAAGGCTGCTTAACGCGCTTAAGGGTTTTACACCATCCGTTTATCTTATAAAAGACGGCGAGCAGTACAAGAAACTTTCAGCTGTTGAAGGAATTCTGGAGGCCTGTGTTAAAAATAAGCTGGACAGGCACAGTACAATAATCGCGCTTGGCGGCGGGGTTGTGGGCGACGTGGCGGGTTTTGCATCAGCGGTGTATATGAGGGGGATAGATATTGTGCAGGTTCCGACAACCCTTCTGGCGCAGGTGGACAGTTCTGTCGGCGGAAAAACAGGGGTTGACCTTCCTTCGGGCAAGAACCTTGCAGGCGCGTTTCATCAGCCGCTTTTTGTAATAGCGGATGTTTCCGTGCTGTCTTCGTTAAGCGAAAGGGAGTTTTTAAACGGGATGGCTGAAGCCATAAAACACGGCATTATTCTTGATCCAAATTATTTAAATTTTATGGAAAAAAACAGGGATGGGATATTAAAAAGGGATAAAGATTTACTGCTGAAAATTGTCAAAAGGTCGGTTCAGATAAAGGCCTCTGTTGTGGAAAAAGATGAAAAAGAAAAATCAGGTTTAAGGGCTTTTTTAAATTTTGGGCATACAGTGGGACATGCCATAGAAAGCGCCATGAATTACAGGGGTATTAAACACGGCGAGGCAATAGCCGCGGGAGCGGTAATAGCGGCAGGGATATCAAAACAGGCGGGATTGTGTTCCGAAGAAACAAAAAACAGAATAAATAAAGTATTTTCTGAGTATAAGCTGATAAAACCTTTAAGAAATCTAAAAAACTCCCAAATTATAAGCAGGTTATCAGCAGATAAAAAGGCAAAAAACGGCAAAATAATATTTGTATTGACAAAGGAAATTGGCTGTGTTATTTTAAAGGAAATTACTGATTTTTCTGTCATAAAAAAGGAATTAAATCGTTATAAATGTACTTCTTTTTAAATAAGGAGCCTGTTTCATGGCAGACGCCTTTAAGGCGGAAATTGAGGACCTAAAGAAAAAACTTTCACAGAATCCGGATTCTTTAACGTTTGTTCCGCTTGCGGAAGCTTACAGAAAATCCGGCATGTATAAGGAAGCTGTGGATGTCTGTAAAGCCGGCCTTGAAAAACACCCTGCGTACACATCGGCAAGGGTTGTGCTTGGAAGGCTGTATCTGGAGCAGGAACTATATGATGAAGCCGCGGAAGAACTGAAAAAAGTTGAAGTTGTTGACCATGACAATATTATGGTTCATTCCATGCTGGGAAATATTTACGTAAAAAAACAGATGTTTGCCCAGGCGGTTGAACAGTTTCAGCGCGTGCTTTCGTTAAATCCGGAAGATATGGAAACACAGGATAAACTTCAGGAAGCGCTGTCAGCAAAGCAGACCGTCCCTTCGGAATCAAAGAAAGAAGAAAAAATAGCGCCTCCTCCGCCGGCCGCCAAAGAAGAAAAACCTGCAATGACCGATCTGCAGAAATCGCTTAAAGTGGCGGAATTGTATTCCAAAAAAGAGGAATTTGACAAGGCGATAGAAGTTTACAGGGAGCTTCTTGAAAAGGACGCGGAAAACATAATAATACAGCAGAGGCTAAGGGAAGTATATGACCTGCAGCAGAAAAAGATAAACAAGCAAAAGGAACAGAGCGAAAAACGCAAATCCGCGGAAAGCGATAAAATAACAGCGGAAGACATACTTGATGTTATGAAAGAGGCGGTGGAAAACGACCTTGTTGATGAGGAAAAAACAGAACCGCCCGCAAAAAAAGAAGAGCCAAAGAAAGAAGCAAAGAAGGAAGAACCAAAAAAAGAAGAAGTAAAAAAAGAAGAACCTAAAAAAGAGGAACCCCGAAAAGAAGAACCAAAAAAAGAAGAGCCAAAGAAAGAAGAACCGAAAAAAGAAGAAGTAAAGAAAGAAGAGCCCAAGAAAGAAGAAGCAAAAAAAGAAACAGTTGAAAAAGCGCCGGAAATATCAGATAATAAGAAAATTGAGATTGGCAACGTGCTGCAGAGCCTTTCCACTGTTGACGGAATCGTGGGAAGTTTGTTCCTTCTGCGCGACGGGCAGCTGGTTGCAAGCGTGCTTCCGACAACCATTAATAAGTCGGAAATAGGCGGAATTGTAGCTTCAATTGTTGATAAAACTGAGCAGTCAGTTAAGAATATGAAACAGGGCAAGCTTAATCAGGTTGTAATTGCGTCGGAACACGGGCAGCTTTTGTTCACGGAATTAGGCAAAGGCGTCCTGTTTATAATCGGCGATGAAAATATAAATGTAGGCAAGATGGGCCTTGTATTAAAGCAGGTAAAAGAAAAAATGAAGCAGTTGATGTGAATAATTTACGAAGGAGCCGTGAGAAATGGATTTTAAGAGTTTGCTTCAAAAAATAGTCAGCAGCGTGGACGGCGCGATAGGCGCGGGCGTTATCGGAGAAGACGGTATAGCAATTGACCAGTTCTCCAGCAAGTCTGACTTTGACATTACGGCTGCCGGCGCTGAATATTCCACAATTATATCCAATGCCAAAAAAGCTTCGCAGAGTTTTGGCCTTGGAAAAACAAATGAAGTTTTGATATCAACCGAAAAAGCCACCATGATAATGATGATGGTGGGGGATAATTATTTTGTTACGCTTGCGTTAAGCCTTGACGGAAACCTTGGGCGCGGCAGGCTGGAACTTAAGAAATCCATTCCAGAACTGGAAAAGATGCTTTAATGTTTTCCCGGTTATTCAAAAGGACTTTCTGGATTTTCTATGACAATCTTTTAAAAGGGCTTATTTTAAACGCTTCTGTTTTTGCCGTGATGTTCCTGGCTTTCTTCGTAATTTTTATTCAGCTTTTCTTAAATAATAAAATACTGGACGCCACATCAGGCACTCTTTTGGCCATTGGTGCCATTTCCCTTATCTGGCATATCCTTGCGCCGGCCGCCGTTCATTTCTGGGCAAAGCTTATTACCGGGACAAATGAAGACATAGGAATGTTTGCCAGGGTGTGGGAAGGGCTTAAACTTTTCTGGATTAAGGGAATCGCGCTGTTTGCCATAAATACTTCGTTTATATATCTGGCTTTTTTAAGCCTTAATTTTTACAAGGCGATTATCAATCTTGGCTGGTGGGTTTATATAGCCGGTGGCATAGGCATCTGGATTGTGATAATGTTTATGTTTATTCAGATATTTTTAATCCCCATACTTGTGCTTGATGAAAAAAGAAGGGTGTTAATTTCATATAAAAAAGCCCTTATCATGCTTTTGTCGGCGCCTTTCGCGGCGTCTTCCGTGGCGCTTATTATCCTGTACCTTAATTTTGTGTTTTATTTTGTCCTGCATATAGGCGGATCACAGGTGCCAACGGTGCTTGAACTGATAACTCTGTTCCCGCTTTTTCTGGCGCCTTTTATCACTTACACATTCATAATGCTTTTGCAAGTGAACTTTGCCATACTTATTTATGAAAAACATAAGATTATGCCTGACCTCCGCGAAACGTGGGAAGAGGGAAGGAATTTTTCAAATCTCTTTAAACCGTGGGAGTCAAAAGGGAAATGAAGGGAAATTACAGGTTAAGAAAGACAACAATTAAAAAAGGTAAAAAAGCCATTGTGCCGCTTATAATAGCGCTTGTTATGGTATTTGGCTTTTTTAAGGCGGCATATACTTTTGTAAAGATGAGGGTGCAGAAAGCGTCTTTGACCTCCGAAATAGCATCGCTTAAAGAGGACAATACAAAACTTTCCGGGAAAATACAGGACGTAGCCAATGACGAAGAGTACGTTTCCAAAACCGCCCGCGAACAGCTTGGACTTGTGAAAGACGGGGAAACGGTATTTATACTGGTGGATAAGTAAGGG
>JAKQNO010000157.1 GCA_029565735.1 bacterium | reverse complement strand
GCTTCCATTGCTACTTTTGCCTTAAAGACTTCATCGTGTTTTTTTCTCATAGCGGACCTCCTGTGTCCTTAGATTTTACTACAGGAAATCCACCTTAAAAAGTGTTAAAATACAGTCCTAAAAAGCTAAGCCATTATATATATGATATATTTGTCAATTACAAAAGTTTTTTGTTTAAGTCCGCGGAGAGAAGTTTTATCTTTTCGTTTTCATCGTAGCCGTATTCGGGGTTAACTGAAAGGTAGTATGTCTCGTTCTGCATTAACGGTTCTTTTGTTATCTGCTCCCGCATTTCTGTTGGGAGTTTATCAAAATCCGCCGTCTCGGGTATCGGCGAATAATTGGCAAGCTTTATTAAAACTTTATTCTGCGCGGTAAATTCCATATCGCGTTTGATTGTGTCCGTGCTCTGCCCCGGAAGCCCTGCCAGAATATACGCTCCGATATCTTTTCCTAAAAAGCCCGCGCCTTTTAAAATTTTAACCGCTTCAGAAAACTGCATGTTTGAAACTTTTCCGCCGGACGCTTTCTGCATTGTTTCATCAGACGTTTCAAGGGACAGCCTTAAATCCATAAAACCCGCTTTTTTCATCACTATTGCCGTTTCTTCATCAATGTACGCGGCGTGCAGCCCGTTGGGAGTATAAAACCTGAAATCAAACCCGCCTTCAATAACCGATTTAAGGATTGATTTTATAAAGGAGTTTTTGAATAAAAGCGCGTCGTCGTAAACCGCGATATTTTTAATTTTCAGTTTAGCGTAATTTTCAAGCTCTTTCATTATAGCAGCCGCGCTTCTCTGCCTGAAATCCGCGCTTGTTTGTTTTATAGCGCAGTAAGAACAGGCAAACGGGCACCCTTCGGAAAACCTTACAGACACGCTGTTTAAATTGTTATATAAGGAGTAATCCGGCGCGATATCGGCAAATTCAGTGTCTGTTATGGGTATCAGGCCGGTTTTAATTTCTTTTCCCAGCAGATTAAAGTATTCGGAATTGGCACTGCCTTTCCACACACGCGCCGCGCCGGAGTATTTTTCCGCGTGCTCCGCGCATAAAGTGGCATAAGTGCCGCCAAGTATTATCGGCGTTGAAGGAAAAATCTCCTTAATTACAGAAATTGCTTTAAACACGCCCTCGTACATGTATGTCATTGATGATGTAACAAGAACAATATCCGGTTTTTCTGTTTTGCGCAGTTTTTCCTTAAACAGTTCATCCGGCATGCCGTATTGTTTGTATTTTCGCGGCACAGCTTTATATATTTCCGGCTTTTGCGCTTCTTCACTGTAAAACATTCCCCTGCCAAGTTTGTCGCTTTTTTTAAATTCTTCAGGCATACCGTCCGCATGCCTGTCCATACAGTCAATAAGCGAAACATTAATACCGGATTGTTTTAAGACATATGCTATTTTCAAAAGCCCGTAGGGCTTCATCCAGAAATCATGGCACTTAAAATCATACACCCTGGGATTAATTAAGAGAGCGTTTTTCATAGCCCTTCCTTCCGTCCCTCCGTGCATCCGTCCCTCTGTCCCTCCGTCCTAATCCCCATCACTTCTCCATTATTATTTCATTATGAGTGGTTGCGGAAACAAAACCGATTTTAGTGTACGCCTTTAACGCGGCTTCATTACCCGCTTTAACATTAAGCCCGATATATTCAAAATCATCCCACAGGTCGCGCACCAAAGACGCGACTATGGATGACGCGTACCCTTTTCCCCTGTATTCGGGCGCGGTCGCCACATTCCCTATCGCGGCTATCTTATATTTGTCATTCAGAAAATGAACCCCGGCGGTTGAAATGATATCGGAGTTTTTTCTTATCATATAATATTTCCCTGTCTTCATCATCTCCCTGCCGAAAAACAGCCCCGGATTTATTCCCTGAATGTATTCATAAAGTGTTTCAAAATCCCTTTCATTCACTTTATAGGTGTACTGCGGGTATTTGATGCAGTTATTTACAAGCATATCGCCGTTTATGCCCATTGTGTGCTGGGATTTTTTTGACGTCACTTTATACCTTTTTTCAAGCGGCGCTTCCAGGCCGGGCGTTACATGGGAATAAAGTTTGTCCGGAAGCGTATTTATAACCGCTTCAAGAAGCTCCGATGCATTGTTTTTATTTTTATCCTCAAGCAGGTAAAACGCGCTTTGCTCTTTTCCTTTATATATAAGCGAGACAGCCTTAATCTCATCGCCGTCATAAGAGGCGTGCCAGACAGTATTCGGGAACATGTGCGGTTCCATGTACATAAACTTGTAAAGGTGCACATACGGCGACTTTAAAAAAAACTCCGCCAATACTTCTTTATCAGTTATCTGCTTTATCATAATATTATCTCCTGATTGTCCTGATATGAGATTATACAATAAAAAAAGCCCTGTGCCTTCCTTTTTTAAAAGACAGGAAAGGCACAGGGCGTGTATTGCTTTTATTCTGTTATTTCGTAAAAATCATTGCCGGATTTAAACAGCACTTTATTGCCAAGGCTTAAGATTTCACTTACCTCTGCCGAAACAGCGGAAAGTTTAAAGTATTCTTCGCTTAAATACTTAACTTTTTTGGCTTTATCCTTTAAGTTATTAAACTCCGTGTCCGTGTACCTGCCGTTATTATCCAGGACAAACGCCCTTCCGCCCGCGTTTACAACTGACGCGCTTATCTGCCTGTTCATCTCTTCAGCTTCGGCCATATCCATGCCGGCAGCAGACGGCATCATGGACGCCGGGGCCGCGGCTTCCGCCTTTTTTGCCTTTGCTATGCTTTTGGAACGCATAACCGCAAAACTTCCGGTTTTTGCCTGCGCCAGGTCTTCCATCACCATATCCGCGCTGCGCCCGCCCAACGCCCTTTCTTTTAAAGATTCATCGGTGATAAGAAAAGACGTATATGGCGTGACTATTCCGTACTTTTTGCCAAGCTTAATTATTTCATTTTCTATCTCTTTGTTCCTGCCCTTTAAATTTATTTCGTCCATAAGATAAGTAACTTTTTTGGACGCCCAAAGTTTCATTACAGATTCATCCCTGCCGTCGTCTGAAAAATCCACGGGAAATCTGAATTCTTTTCTGCTGCCGGAAGTTTCGCCGCTTACTTTTACCTGCGTCATTCCATTTCCCTTAAACCTGCCGGTAACAGTAATCTGCGAACCCGCAAACATATCAGGTATCCTTTTGGGATAAATGTCATATACCCCCGCGCTGCCGTCAAAACTTAAAGTGATTCCCGCAAGCGCCGGGCTTGCAATCCTTGAAGCCAAAGATGACACGCTTTCTTCAATGGAATCGGACGGGTTAATAACATATTCGCAGTCGCCGCCGTTATCCGCGCTCATTTTATCCAGAAGCCCTGTGTTTACGTCTTCGCCCACGCCAAAAACAAATATTCTTGCGTCAGCCCTGTTGGCATGTTTGGTATTTTTTAAAATATTCATTATGTCAGTTTCACCCACTGTGGGAAGCCCGTCCGTAAGAAACACAATTACAGGCAGGCGGCCTTTTTCTTTTTTCAGCATTGACAGCGCGTCCTGCAGCGCGGAATTTATATCCGTGCCGCCTTCAGCGTCAATTGCCCTGATAAAGTTTTTTGCCTTGCCGCTTTCCTGATAGGAAAAATTTTTAAGTTTTCCTGACATCGCGTCAACAGAAGATGAAAAAGCGATAATGCCCAACCTGTCCCCTTCTTTTAATGTATTAACGCAGAACTGCAGCGCGTCTTTTGCCTTTTCAATTTTATCGCCCTGCATGCTGCCTGACTTATCCAGCACAAACACAAAATCTTTCGGCATGTATTTTTCTTTAGAGTCCTCAATTGACGGTGAAAGCAGCAGCGTAAAGTACCCGTCGTCATTTCTGTTAACGTGGGTGATAATGGATGCCGCCACTTCGCCCGCCGCAGGGCTGTAATAAAAAACAAACGGCTTATCGGGTTTGTAATTGCGGGCGTTAAATGAAGCGCTTACAAAGTTTTCTTCTTTTATATTGGTTTTAATGGCGTGGCCGGAAGAGTAGACATTTTTTATCCCGTTTGAATCTTCCACGTTTACTTTAATATTCACTTCCCCCACATACCCTGTGTCTGACTTGGCGGAAGATAAAGGGTATACCAGTTTTACTTTTCCATTAACTGTCTTTAACTGCTGGGTGTATTTTAAGACAAGCGCCACTTCGCCGCGCGCGGGAATCGGGTACACCCTCTGCCGCAGCATCCTTGTGCCGGCAAATTCTAAAAGCGCCGGGTCTTTCATCCTTCTTACTATTTCTTCATAAATTGCCCTTGCCTTGTCCGCTTCCAGAATTTCCGCCTTCATCTCTTTGCCGTTTACTATCATTGTGAATGATGTCACTGCAGCGTCTTCATAAAGCGGAAACCAATAATCGCCTTCCAAGACCGTGCTGTTGGGATTGTAAAACAGGGCATTTACAGTAATATCAGCCACCTGATTTTTGATGCTGATGTTGACGTCGTGCTTTCTGGTCTCTATGGGCAAAACGCGCCCCTGGTAAGGAAGCACCGCGATTCTGCACGCAAGCGCCTGTACTGCCGATAAAACGACGAAAAGCAGGGCTAAAAACAGTTTTTTTTGGTTCTTCATCTTAATTCCTCCTTTAGGTTTTTGAAGGC
>JAKQNO010000120.1 GCA_029565735.1 bacterium | reverse complement strand
AACTGATATTCCTGCCGCGACGTTTGAAAGCACAGCCGCCTGTTTAAAGTCCGCGCCCGCGCACAAAGCAAGCGTTGCAACCGATATTACGGTATCGCCCGCGCCGGTTACGTCAAACACTTCCCTGGCAACGGTGGGAACGTGCGAAACGCCGCTATCTTCAAAAAGCGACATGCCGTCTTCACCGCGTGTTATCAGCACGGCTTTTATATTAAGTTCTTTTTTTAATTTATTGCCGGCGTTAAGAATATCTTTTTCCGTTTCAATTTCTATCCCTGTCGCGCCGGACGCCTCTTTTTTATTGGGAGTGATAAGGGTCGCGTTTTTAAAAAGTTCCATGTTCTGGGGTTTTGGGTCAACAGCCACTATTTTACCCGCGGCCGCCTTCATTACGCCATCCACTATTTCCTTTGTCATCATGCCTTTGTTATAATCGGAAAGAATTATGCCGTCCATTTTTTTGATAACAGGTTTTAATTTTTCCAGCATCTTTTCCCTTATGTCAGGGCTGATGGCAAGCTTTTTTTCCTTGTCTATCCTTACCACCTGCTGATTGTGGGCTATTACCCTGGTCTTTATTGTAGTAGGCCTTTTCGCGTCTTCAACAACAGCGGAATAATCCACTTTATGTTCCTTAAAATATTTTTCAAGTTTGTGGGCATTGGCATCCGCGCCCACAACGCCGGCGCAGTACACCTTTGCACCCATGGCTATAAGGTTTATAATTACATTCGCCGCGCCGCCTGGTTTTAATTCCTCGCGCGATACTTCCACCACAGGGATGGGCGCTTCCGGAGAAATTCTGGAGACATTGCCCCATATGTATTCGTCTATCATAAGGTCGCCGACTACAAGTATCTTTTTGCCCTTAAACCCGCCTACTATCTTTTTAAGCGATGATTTTTTTATGTTATTCATATTTTTTCGCCGGCCAGCCTTTTTTCAGTAATGAAGCACAGGGTGTGAAGGAATGTCATATAAGTTTCCTGAATACGCGCGCTGCTTTTTGATTTTATATCAAGAAGAACATCGCACATAGATGCCATTTTCCCGCCGCCTTCGCCGGTAACACCGATTACGGCAACACCGTGTTTTCTTGCCTCTTCTATCGCTTTGATTACATTCGGGGAATTGCCTGACGTGGAAAGCGCGATAAGAACATCCCCTTTTTTACCGAAAGCTTCAACCTGGCGCGCGAATATCATTTCATAACCCAAATCATTGCCGCAGGCGGTTATTATGACAGGGTCATTTGAAAGCGCCATAGCAGGGTAAGCGCGCCTGTTTTCCTTTAAACGCACGACAAACTCCGCGGCTATGTGCATTGCGTCAGACGCGGACCCGCCGTTGCCGCATATCATTATCTTGTTACCAGCAGCCAGACAATTATGCATCGCGTCCGCTATTTTGGGGAGGGTTGTATCTTTGTGGGCTTCAAAACTTTTACCCTAAACTTCACGAATTTCTTCAACATTCTGCCTGAAATATTCTTTCATAAATTCTCCCTGTGGGTGTTATATATGCTGAAATTAATTATAATTAGCGGTTCTGATTAAGTCAACAGCAATTAAAGGATAACGATGTTTACATCTATAAAACCTTAATAAACGGACAGCGCGGGAGCGCTGTCCCGGTTAACATCCAAATACATGCCTGCGGTTTTAACGCAGGGATATGAATTAAGCTTTATTAATTATACAAAGGCGTTCCGCTTAGTTTTACAATACGGCGGACGCCTGTGTTGGATTCAGAGACATAAATATTTCC
>JAKQNO010000113.1 GCA_029565735.1 bacterium | reverse complement strand
CGCCTGACTGCCCTGCATTATCCTGACTTTAATTAATCCGAACATTCGCCCTCTCCATTATAAGTCAAATCCGCAGTAGCTTAAGTTAAAACTTTTATTGCACAGCGGAAAATCAGATATCCCGTTGCCGCGCACGGCCAGTGCCAGCGCAAGCCAGTTATTAAAGGACGGGTCTTTAATTTTATAACGTTCAATTTTTCCGCCTTTATCAGTTATGGCGCAGTGTGAAATTTCCCCTCGCCACCCTTCGGTTAAGGATACAACAAACATTGACGGCTGCTGCGGCTTCATGTCAGCAATCAGATTCGTATTTCGGTTATAGTCCATAAGCTCCCTTATAAGCTTAAATGACTGTTTTATTTCCACGTACCTTAAATATGCGCGCGCGAACACATCGCCGCTTTTCATCCCCCTTTTATGCACGGGAACGTGGGTATAAGCGCCAAAAGGGTGGTCGGCGCGGCTGTCAACTTCATAACCGGACGCCCTTGCCGCCATCCCGGTCATTCCAATTTCTTCCGCTGTTTTTTTATCAACCACTCCGGTTGTCTGCATCCTTGAAAGCACGCTTGAAGCTTCAAACATAACAGAACACATCAAATCTATTTTTTTCTCATTTACATCAAGAGTATTGTTAACCTGCTCCTGCATGTCCCCGTCTATTCCAAATACAACGCCGCCCGGCCTTATAATTCCCCTGCCGAACCTGCTTCCGCATATTGCAAGCGATGTATTGATAATCATTGTCCTGATGGCGCCGAACACCGCGTTGCCCGGAAGGTAGGCAATATCGCCGGCAAGCGCGGATAAATCGCCGATGTGGACAGCCGCCCTTTCAAGTTCAAGCATTACCGCCCTTACGGCCTGCGCGCTGTCCGATACTTCCGTACCGGATAAGGCCTCTTTGGCACTGCAGTACGCAAGCGAATGGCCTATTACCGTATCCCCGGCTATGGATTCGGACAAAAACACGGAATCTTTTTCTTTCATCATTTTTTCAACGCCGCGGTGCTGGTAGCCAAGCTGAATTTCAAGGTGGTGCACCTTCTCACCCGTGCACATAAACCTGAAATGGCCCGGTTCAATTACGCCTGCGTGCACAGGCCCGACCGCCACTTCATGGACCTGTTTTCCTTCCATTATGAAAAACGGATAATCTTCCATTTTTAAATTTTTATCAGCAGCATTTTTTGGATACCTTACAGGCTTAAGCCACGGATGGCCTTCGGGAATTATCCCGAACTCCTCATAAATTTCCCTTTCAAAAAACTGGGCGGACAAAAGCTGCGGAGTAATTGAAGGGTAAGAACCGCCTTCTTTGACAAGGGCTGACGACACATATAATGAAGAAGTTTCATCATCCGCAAGCACCGAATATATCCTGACGCCCGCGCCTTCACGGCTGCCGAAAAGGGTTACTATGCGCCTTCCGTCATTGCACAGGCGCGCTGTCTCGGCGGACAGTTTTTCCGGCGTAATGTCCGGTATCATCTCTCTTTTTACAGCGCCTTCATTTTTAATACGCAGAAAATGCATTGTTGTTTCCCCTTACATACAGTCAATAGCGTTTTTGAAAATACCGCCTAAAAACTGCGGAATTATAAGCGCCGCGCCGATTGCAGCGGCCAGAAGCAGTATCACAGGCAGATACAGCATAAACGGCAGCCTGACATTTTCTTCCGGCGATTCATCTTTCCCGTACGCGATAAAAAACACCGTCTTTGCCATGCCGTAAACCACAAAAGCGATAAGCAGAAGAAATAACACCGCGCCTGCCGAGTAAAGCCCGCCCTTTTTGACCATTTCCGCGACTATCAGGTATTCGCTTAAAAAAGAAGGCGACGGCGGTACGGCCGAGAGCGCGGCGAACAGTATTAAAAACAGCCAGCCAAGAAGCGGATTTTTTCTTAAAAGCCCGCCTGTTTTGGCCGTGATTCCGGTGTGGTAAATTTTCAGCATGTTTCCCGCTGTCATGAAAAAAGCGGATTTTAAAAAAGAATGCGAAAAAGCATGAATTAAAGCTGCTATTGCCCCAAGCCCGCCTGTTGCCGCGCCTATAGCGATAATGCCCATATTTTCTATGGAAGAATAAGCCATCATCCTTTTATAATTTTTTACCCGCGATACAAACACGGCGGCCACAACAAGTGAAAAGAAGCCCATAACCAGTATAAGGGCGGACGCAAAAGTTTCATATCCTGCAAGTTTCATAACTTTAAAGACGCGCAGAATCCCCAGGATAGCCGTGTTTAACAGCGCGCCTGACAGCATCGCGGAAACCGGCGAAGGCGCTTCTGAATGCGCGTCAGGCAGCCACGCGTGCACCGGCGCAAGGCCCGCCTTTGTGCCAAATCCGGTCAGTATAAAAACAAAGGCAATTTTAAGCCAGAAGCCGTCAATCGCGGCGGCGTTTTGCCGCATATCGTAGTAGAAAAGAGTGCCCTCTTTTCCCGTTGCCAGCGATAAAAACACTATGCCGATAAAGGCAAGCGATATGCCGATGGAGCAGATAAAAATATATTTCCATGACGCTTCAAGCGAATTTTTCGTGCCCGAATAGTAAATAAGGTAAGTGCTGGCAAGGGTTGTGGCTTCAATAAAAACCCACGCCAGCGCCAGGTGCGCGCTCATTATAAAAGCGGCCATAGAACCGGCGAATATCACGACAGCCGCGGAATATTTGGCATGGCTTTGTTCGGATTCGCGTTCTTTCGGCGGATAACTGAAGTTGTAAAGCATAGCCGCGAAAAATACGCAGGACATTATGCATAAAAACAGCTTTCCCAATCCGTCCATTTCAATGTACGGGCTTAAC
>JAKQNO010000104.1 GCA_029565735.1 bacterium | reverse complement strand
ATTTGTTATTTTCTCCGCGGCTTTATTGCCCTGCAGGTCAATAGGGCTTGCAGTGCCTATATTTGTGCCGTCAGCCATAGCTGCCACATGCGAAGCCAGAAGTATAAAAGTACCTGCGGAAGCAGAGTGCGCGCCTTTGGGTGTGACGTATGAAATAACCGGCACTTCACTTGCAAGAATTGCGTCAATTATAGTTCTCATGGATTTCATCATTCCGCCGGGAGTATCCATTTCAAGTATGACTGCGGAGGCGTTATTTTCTTTTGCCAGTTTTATTGCATTAATAACATAATCCGCGTTTGCGGCATCTATTATCCCGTTTACTTTGACGGTATAGTATTCACCTGCGGCAAAAATAAAAAAAGGAAAGATTAAAACAAACAAAACCGCACATGCAGCCCTGCGCATAGGAATGCCTCCCGCTAATGGTTTAGCTTACAGGCTAAATGATATAACAAATAACCGCAAAATACAACTATGTGGAAATCAGGCTTACTTAACCGGCTTTAAGAAAATCGGGTCTATGACTTCAAATACCGACGAACCCGGACGTTTCCACCTTAAGTGCATCCGCGAATATCCGATATTATCCATATACCTTACTTTTATTTTATGGGTGCCTTCGGAAAGGTATATTGCCGGCTTTCCGGTTGTTAAAGATTTTCTCACATCTATAGAAAGTATTTCTTTTCCGTCAATTTGCAGCCAGCCATAATTATTCGTATCTATTGAAAACTCATAATTTCCGCCGGCGGTTTTAAGCAAAGCAGTCCATTCCGCGGAAAAAGTTCCCGCCAGCGGAGTTATATGCCAGTCAAAAGACAGCAGCGTATCAATCCTTGATATAGACGGAGCGCCCTGCCATCTGCCGTTATGAAAATATTCCGCATAAAAACCTTCGTTCAACTTTCTCCCGGCGCCTTCCATCGCTTCTTTTTCATCCACCTCAAACGCATAAAGGTGAACATTTGCCTGATTAAATTTTTCATTCATCATTACCAGTTTTCCGCGCGGATAAATTCTTGGCAAATCATAAGCGGCTGTATTTTTAAATTTTGGATGAAAAAGATAATATATCTTTTTGCCTCCCGGCGCAGCAAAAGGTATCTGCGAAGGCGAAAAATATCCAAAATTCTTTTTATTTTTTGTACTTATAATAAAATTAAAAGAATTGCTTGTAAGCGAAGGATCCACAAGCCCGTACCATTCATCTCCTTTAGAAAGCACGTATTCGGCCGCGCTTCTTGCGTGAGTATCAAAATTAGCCCAGCACGCGTTATTTTTTGCCTGCTGTAAAAAGTAATCCCTGTAATTAATCCCTGTAATCACAGCGATTACCGCCAATGCAAGGGCAAAAGCCGCTTTTCTTCCTTTTCCGGTAAATTGTTCCCCGGCATATACAAAAAACCTGTTAATTACAAGCCCCGTAAAAAGCATTACCGGAATTATGGAATAAATCACCCTGTGTGATTGCGGAGCTTCTATGGTTAAAAGGCCTGGTACAAGC